>JAEZVS010000152.1 GCA_023443145.1 Bacillota bacterium
AAGTGGTTGAAGAAACGGGCCTTTCCTGCAACCCGTCCGATCTCCTGCTCATTGCCCAATTGCAAACCGGCTACAGTTTTGTGGATTGTTACCTGCGTTATTATGACGGTCACGCCGATGCCATTCGCTTGCAAGCGGGAGAAACTGTGGACTTTCGCTGGGTTACATTAGAGGAATTGGAAAGCCTCATTTCCGAAGGCCGCTTCGCCACTCCGGAAATTGCCCAATACAACGCCTGCAAACCCTGGCTCGCCTTCGCTTTGGATTATTCCTCAGCCGATCGCTGCGCGCTGCCGTCGGTTCCACAACCGCCGGTGCTGCAACAGGTGCCTTAAACCATCGCGATGCCACTAAGATTCTCTCTTCAAAAGCCGATGGATAAGGAAAAACCGACGGTAAATGCCGTCGGTTTTTCCTTATCCTCTTTATGAAGCGGCCTGCGTTTCAAGCAAGAACAGCCGCGCTCTATCGAACATACACCTTTATAAGCGCCGTATCGCTTTTTCCAAAGCCAAGAAGAGCAAATAGCCCAGAAGCGCACCGCATGCACCCTGGCCGAAGTTGGCGCCTGCTGAAAGAAGGGAGGTCCATGGTCCCACTAAAAAACATTCAAAAATAAAATAGCCTGTCACCATAATGGCAGCGCCCACAGCCACGGCCAAAATGCGCCCTCGCGTGTGAGGCATGCGTTCTGCCAACACCCCGCACACAAATCCTTCCAGCCCTTTCACCACCAATGTAACCGGCGCATAGGCATATCCTGTTAAAATATCTGCCAAAAATGAACCCACGCCTCCGGCCAAAAGACCGCCGGTGCGCCCCATTAAAAGGGCCGCCCCCAACAGCACACCATCACCAAAATTTAAATAGCCCCGCGTCAACGGAAAAGGTATGCGTATCACCAAAGTGCCTACGCAGGTCAGCGCAATGAAGCAGGCATAGAGTGTCAATTGCTTGGTTGTTGGTTTCATAATGATGTCCTCCAAAGATGTCATTGTGAGCATGATAGCACTCATTTGGTCTCGCACAAAGAACCAAATTAAAAGTTTTTTATGAGACCAGATTTCCCATGCGCCACGACCAACTCACCGCCTTCAACAAAGCTGCGCAATCTGGACAAATGGCAGTGATTATGCTATTCTTTGAAGGATTTCTTATCTATTATAAAGGAGGCTTCATATGTCATCTCAATCGAAAGAGCCATCTCTCTTAGTGCGACTCTTCCCGCTCTTTGGACGCAAACAAATCAATATGCGTCAAGAAGTGATCGCCGGTATCACCACCTTTCTCACCATGAGCTACATCGTAGCAGTCAACCCGGGCATTTTATCCGCAACAGGTATGGATGCGGGAGCCCTGGTCACCGCCACGTGTCTGGCTGCAGCATTCGGTTGTTTTCTCATGGGCCTGTTGGCCGACTTACCTTTCGCCTTGGCCAGCGGCATGGGTCTAAATGCCTTTTTTGCTTACAGCGTGGTGGTGGCAAACCAAATACCCTGGCAAACGGCACTGACAGCGGTGTTCATTGAAGGTATTATTTTTATTTTTCTAACCGTCTTTAAAGTGCGCGAAGCCGTTGTCAACTCTATTCCCATTAATATGAAGCTTGCCGTCACCGGGGGGATCGGTCTCTTTATCGCCTTTATCGGCCTGAAAGGCGGCGGCATTGTGATACCCAACGAAGCCACCTTGGTGAGTCTGGGACATTTCCACATCACCACCGTCATTGCTGTCATTGGCATCATCGTGATTGCGGTATTGGATAAATTGAATGTACGCGGCTCGATCTTAATTGGGATTGTTTTGTGCTCGGTGCTCTCTTGGATTTATGCCCTCATCGACCCTGACGCCGCTAAAGAACTTGGCATTTCCTTGCCCGCCGGCATCTTTAAGTTTGAATCGGTGGCGCCCGTAGCAGGCAAAATCGATTTCAGCCTCTTTTCTCATCCCGACGCCTTAAAAGCCATGTTCGTCATCATTGTAACTTTTCTTTTTGTGGACTTTTTTGACACCGTCGGCACTTTGGTGGGTGTGTGCTCCAAAGCCAATATGCTGGATGAAAACGGAAATGTGCCCCGCGTAGGCCGTGCCCTTATGAGTGACGCCTTGGCCACCACTGCCGGCGCCGCTTTAGGCGTTTCTACAGTCACCACCTATGTGGAAAGCTCCACCGGTGTATCTGCCGGAGGGCGCACCGGCATCACTGCCATCACCACCGGTTGTCTCTTTTTAGCGGCCATGTTCTTTTCGCCAATTTTTGTGGCCATTCCCGCTTGCGCAACCGCACCGGCCTTAATTTATGTGGGCTATTTGATGCTGAGCTCAGTTAAAGGGATTGACTTTTCCAACATCACCGAAGGCATGCCCGCTTTTATCACCATCGCCGCCATGCCCCTTACCTATTCCATTGGCGACGGGCTGACCTTGGGCATTCTTTCGTATGTGATCATCAATTTAGTCTACAATCTTTTTGCCAAAAAAGAAAACCGTGAACACCTAAGCCCGGTAATGAGTGTGCTGGCCATTCTCTTTATTTTAAAGCTCTACTTTATGTAAACAGCGCCACTGCAAATCATTTTGCCTTTTTCCTGCGCCGAGACTTGATTGCAAAACATCCGGTCCGGCGCAGTTTTTTGTTGCCGCCAAATATATTGAGAGCACAAAACCGGCCATCCGCCTATATCTGCAGGCGGTCAAGGGCGTCAAAATCTTTGTTGCAAGCCCGGCCAATCCGTCAGTTTTCCGGCACGTCTCCACTAAAAAACCGCTCTAGGTACGGATCTAAAGAATCTTTTGTATTTATTAATTCAGGCTTGACAACATACTGCCATCCGTTCTATACTATGAAGGCAGTTTCAGTGAGCCATTAGCTCAGGTGGTAGAGCACCTGACTTTTAATCAGGGTGTCGAAGGTTCGAGTCCTTCATGGCTCAGCACAAACGACCGCAATGTTGCGGTCGTTTTTTTGTTTCAAGTAATGACCTTTCGGCCTTACGAAGTAGAGAAATCAACAGAGATTTGGAGATTTTTGACCTATCCCTAAAACGGCAAAAAATAAGTGACGCTGTCTCTTTGGACGACGTCACTTATTTTTTTTTAAAAATTATTCGACAAATTTTTTAAAAATCACACTAATGGTGGTGCCTTCGCCAGTGGCACTATTTAAGCGCAACTCACCTTGATGGCGGCGCACAATGTGTTTCACGATGGAAAGACCCAGTCCGGTGCCGCCGGTTTCCTTAGAGTGGCTCTTATCCACCCGATAAAATCTTTGAAAAACGTGTGCTTGGGCTTCTTCCGGAATACCGATGCCCGTATCGCTCACGGAAAGGATAACATGTTCATCGTCTTCTTGAACAATCACCTGCACACGGCCGCCTTCCACATTGTATTTGATGGCGTTATCCACCAAATTGGTTATCACATGGGACAAGAGTGTGGCATTACCGATGACGGTGGCGTGGTGATCATTTAAAGCCAAGCTGACGTTTTTTTCCGCTGCCAGATGCCGATGGCGTGCCAGCACATCATCGGCAAGTTCGTGCAAATCCACCGATTCGGTGAAATTATCGGTGCCGCTTTCCAAACTGGAAAGAAGCATAATGTCGTCAATGAGAAGCAAAAGACGTTGGGCTTCATCGTAAATGTGCCGTGCAAAGGCGCGGGTATCTTCCGGTGAATGGACCATGCCGTCCCGCAGCATTTCTGCAAAACCGGAAATGGATGTAAGGGGCGTTCTAAGCTCATGGCTCACATTGGCTGAAAATTCTTCTTTGACCATCTGAGCCGAGCGTTCCGCGGTAATATTTAAAAGCAGGATGATGGTTCCGTTGACCGCGCCATCTTTCAGCACAGGGTTGACGAAATAGCGGCCGATAAAGGGTCCGTTTTCAATGATGCCGCTCGATGATTCCCCTGTTTCAGCCTCTTCCACCGCTTCCAAAAGATCGGGATTGCGAGAAAGAGCCAGCATATGCTCACCCACTCGGGGCATCACATAAGGATTAAAAAATTTCATAGCGCTTTGATTGACCGCCATCACGTGATGCCGTGCATCTAAGAGCACCATGCCTTCGGCCATATTTTCCAAAATCATCGTAATGGTGTCTCGTTCGTGGCTGATATTGGCCATCTGAGCATTGATGGTTTGCTGCTGGGCATGGATGGTGGCAAAAAACGGCGCCAGTTCGTCGTAGCCCTGGGGATCTTTGCCCGATGCCAGCTGATCGCCAGCCTCTTCAACAGGCGCCAGAAGCCACCGGGTGATGCGGCTGGATGTGGCCAGGCTTAAGAGAAATAGCAGCAGCGCCATCACTACAGTTAAGGGCATAAAGCGCAGAAAAATACCCAAAAAGGTGTCCCGATCACGGGCCAGACGAATCACATCTCCACTGTTGGGCACCGCTACAGCACTGTATAACGTCACTTTACCCAACGTGTCCGACAGGCGTTCATCGGTTCCGGAACCGAATTCTTTGGCCCGCTGAACTTCCGGACGATCGGCATGATTTTCCATCTCCGGCGCTTGGGCGCGGTTGTCGTAAAGCACCTTGCCTTCAGCATCAATGAAAGTGATGCGAAGATTTTCGCTGTTTTTTTCCGCAAAATTGACCACAGTGGAAATGGGATCTTCGGAGGTGGTCAGAGCTTGAGCCAGGGCTTGACTCTCATTGGCCAAACCGGCAGCTTCCCGATTTTCATAAAAATGGAAAAAGAAAAAAGACGATAAGCCCGTGTTTAAAAGCAACGTCACCAATACGGTCAGGCATAGGCTCCGGAATATCCGTTTTTTCATGACTCATCTCCTTCTACCAGTTTATAGCCCACGCCGCGAACGGTTTCTATGAGACGGCCATAGCTGCCCAGTTTTTGGCGGAGCAAACGAATGTGCATATCCACCGTGCGGCTTTCTCCTTCAAATTCAAAACCCCAAACCGCCTGCATCATCTGTTCGCGACTTAAAACCAGCCCCACATTCAACATAAGATAGCGCAACAGCTCAAATTCTTTGAAAGTGAGGGGAACGTTGGTGTCATCCACAAT
>JAEZVS010000014.1 GCA_023443145.1 Bacillota bacterium
AGCTTTGCTTACTCGCGCTTTAACTTTTGCTCGGATGTTTTTCTCTGCGTGTTACAGAAAAACTCATCGCTTACGTTCGCTTTTATTTCGCTTTCGTAAGTTGTTGCTGTGTTGTTTTCAAAGAACCTGGGCCAAGGCCCATGGAGATAAAGAGATTCGAACTCTTGACCCCCTGCTTGCAAGGCAGGTGCTCTCCCAGCTGAGCTATACCCCCATCGCTGCTTATTTCTCTTGCAGCAAAATTTATTCTACCAGCATAAAAATATCTTGTCAAGTCATCTGAACTTCTTTTTTACAAATTCATTAAATTTTTTTAACCTCATCTTGATTTTTCTGTTATTGCGGCTCTTTTGCACGGCCAAATTGCCTTAAGTTGTAAAAAAGAGGGCCCACGGCCCTCTCGGTTTCCTTAGAGCATGCCCCATTTTCGGGTGTACTCTGTATATAAAATGTAATCGTTTTCGCTAAAACCTGCCGCAGCGATCTTCGGAATGATCTCTTCAAAACCCATGGTCTCCGTTTCCAGCAGAAGGCCGTCATTGCGGGTGGTGACCTCCCAATCGTCATGGAGCTCAAGGAGAAACGCCATAAGGCGCGCGGCCGTGTTCATGCGTTCATAGGTATAGCGAGCCAGGGCCTCTACGTCTTTTGGCGAGGGTTCTTTTTCCGACAGAAATTTTTTCCACGGCGTTTTTTCTCGTCTGCGCCATTCACCGGCTTCATCAAAGGGCAACATAAATCGTGCACGTTGGATACAAGTGACGTTTTCAGCTTTTATATTCACATTCCAATTTGGGTCCAGTATTCGCCCAAGAAGACGGCAGAAAAAAGATAACCCAACACAACGTTCACCGCCACCCCGGAGGTGAACGCGGCAAAAGGTTTCCAGCCCACTGCAGTCAGTTCTTTAAAGCGCGTGGTCAAACCGATGCATAAGAAGCAAAGAACAAATGCCCATCCACGCAAACTTTTAACCGGGCCTACCGCCACTTTATCGATCACATCAGCCGCTGCCGGATCGCTGCCCAAGTGTACAAAGCTCACCAAAAGAGAGGCTATGAAAAAGCCCACAACAAATTTGGGAAAACGCTCCCAGATAACGCCGGCAGACGGTTTGGCGCCGTCTTCTTTCGCTTCCCACATGGTGACAGAAACAATGGCCAAGATGAACGCCCAAATGCCGACAAAAATGTCACGGCCAACCACTTTCATAAGCGTGAATGTGCGAATGGCGCCGTCACCAAATTGAGCGGCAGCCGCAATACCGGCGGCATCTGCAAATTCAGATGTGCCGATCCAGGCTCCGGAAGAGCCTACAGAAAAACCGAATAAACGGCACAGAATCGGCAGCAAAAACACCATCACTGTTGCCCATACAACCACCATAGAAATGGCTACAGACACATGGTCTTTTTTGGCATTTACTGAACTTCCGATGGCGATGGAGGCCGACACCCCGCAAATGGATCCGCCGGCGCCCAGCGTCGCCGCAAAGCGTTTATCCAGCCCCAATACGCGCGAACCGACAAAGAAAATAACCAAAAACGTACTGACGGCAATAACCGTGGCCTGAAAGAAAGCCACCGGCCCCGATTTTAAAATGATGGTAAAGGGCAGGGTCGCACCCATGAGCACAATACCGGTTTTTACATAAAATTCGGTGCGCATGGCCGCATCAAACCAATGCGGGATTTTAATAAAGTTGCCTAAAATCATGCCTGCAATGAGGGCCAGCACCGGAGCTTCTAAATTAAAAAGCTTAGCGGTTTTCCAAGAACCGATGATTTGAACCACAATCGCCATCAGATAAAGCACGGTAAAGCCTTTCATAAAAGTGGCCACCGAATGCCCCATTACTTTCATCGCCACAGAAAAAACCATAGATAAGGCCATATACAAAAATAAGAGCTTAGGCAATAGAGGCATCACCATTGCCGGCATTTCGCTGAAACTTTTGTAGTCGCTGAAATTTACAGCGATTGATGCTAAAGAAAATCCTGTTTTCCAAAGAAGCAGGGACAGCACCACCTTACCCAGACCAATCCACACTGCCCACCAGTCTTCTTTCATATACAGTCCTTGAAAGCGACTTTTTGATGATTGATTCACGGTCATACGATTCATCTCCAGTTAATAGACTATTATTCTACGGATGCGCCGTTTGTGCCGGCTGTTATGCCTCCTCCCCTCTGCCGCCAAATTGCTACCATCGACAAATTAGACACTCAAACAACATCCTAGAATAATGCGATTACATAGCACATTATTTAACATTGTTTGTAAACAAAAATTGATATATACATATTATTTTTATTTGTTGTTGCTGCCATCAAAAAACACCCTGATTCTCATACACAAAAACAGGCAGAGATGCAGGGTGTGGCTTATGACCATGTGGTTGTTCGTTACTCATGGCCCCTCATACAATTAGCGGCAAGCGAATGAGGAGCATATAGAGAATGGTTCCTAAAGCGATGGATAAAAACATATTGCCCTTCACATAATGCACCAGGCCTGTAAACGCCACCGCCATAAGTTCAGGGAGCGCTTCGTATAAATGCGCCTTTTCGGGGAGGTGGCGCAAACAGTAGATGACCAAAAGGGCCATCATGGCATCAGGTAAAATGGCGCCTAAGTAATCGATGCGCTCCGGTACGCGTCCGCTTTTAAAGAAAATGAAGGGCAGCCAACGCGTAAACTGGGTGGTCAGCGCCACCAAAATAATAATCGTCATTCCTTGCCAAAGAGGCATGACCGCATGCGGACTCATACACCCACCCCCTTTTCAATCCAGGAACGAAAGCCCAAAAGTGCCAGAAGCACAGCAATCATGGCGGGAATCATAAAATGTTCGGCGCCGAAAAGAATAAGGCTTAACGAGGATACGAGCAAACCGATTAAGCCGGCACGACGCCCGGCGGTTAATCCTTCACCTCTCCCGCTGCGCCATTTTTCCATAAAGAGCACCACAAAAAGCGCCGTCATCACAAAGGCAATGCCGGTCGTATCAAAGTGAATCCAACTGCCGGCAAAGGCGCCTAAGGCCGTACCCAGCACCCAATAGCTTTGGATGAACAAGGTGACATAAAAGCGAAACCAGCTCTCATCCGCGCCTTCCGGCGGGCGAACCGATACCAGCAGGGAATAGGTTTCGTCAACCAGAGCAAAAATCATATAAATGCGCTTTTTCCCTGCTCTCTGATACGGCCGCAAAAGGGAAAGCCCGTAAAACAAGTGCCGGCCATTGACCATAAGTGTCATCAGAACTGCACCCAAGGGATTGAACGGCCCTAAAAGCATGGAAACCGTCACAAATTCCATTGATCCTGCGCAAATCAAGGCCGCCATCAATACCGGCATCCAAGGAGCGAAGCCCAGCGCCGTCATCATCACACCGTAAGCCAGCCCCAAAAACAGAAGGCCCGTTAGAATGGGCAAGGTATATGTAAACGCTGCTTTAAGCGCTATTTTTCGAGATTTTGTCATGACCATCCTCCTACGCGGGTTTATGAATCGCCAATATTTCCATCATCACATTCGGTGGTGGCATGACGGCCATCACAAAAAGGGGTGTTGTGAGAATGACCACAGCGGCAGAGCGTTTGCCGATTGCGTACTTCAAAGCGCCGGCCAAGGTTATCTTCCAACGGAATGCCCCCACGCACCACCAAAGGCCCGCCTGTATGCTTCTCCGAATCTTGCGTCACGACAATTTCTTGCTTTAATTTTGGCTCCAGCGCCTGGCCGCTTTCTTTGTCAATAGGCGTCAACCGTCCTGAAGGACATTCCTGACAGGCTTTTACCAATGTTCTTTTGACATCAGGATCGCCACTTTTATCCAAAAGGGACCAAACTTTGCCATCCGCAGTGTGACAAAAACGGCTCCAGCTGCAGAGATCCACATCATCTAAAATGTTCAGCCCCGGTCCTTCCAGAAGAATAGCCCGCTCAGAGATGGTATCATAATCGGCATGGATTTTTCCTGCAAAACCTGCCTTGTGGCTGCCGTCACAAAAGGGAGGCCGCCGGGTTTTGCCGCAGCGGCACAACATGACGCCGCCTTTGGGCGTCTCAATTTTTTGGCGTTTTTCCCACGCATATGAACCGTCGGATTTTAAGACCAAACTTTCCCAATAAACGGGAATGTCGCCCTGCACACGAAACGGCCCTTGGTCCATGACGGTGATCTTTTTTTCTCGTTCCGTACTCAAAACCCTTCCTCCATTTTCCAGCTTTTGTGATCACCTTATCACAAATCGAGGTGTATTGCAGTGTCTTTACAAAATATCTTCCCATTCGAGAAGGCGTTTTTCAGAAAAAAGCCGGGCTCTTTCCAAATGGAAACGGTCTCGCATAGCCATGATATGCCTTTCTTGAGCCGCGCTCATCAATCGTATGTTTGTTTCTTCGCTCAATTGCCGAAGGGACCGGGGCAGCTCGCCGCTGCGCAGTTCAGCGTCATTATGGCGCCATTGTCGACGTGCGCGCGACGGTTCGTCGGAAAGCCAGCGGGCCACACGCGCCAACACACCACTGACCATCCATAGAGGCGACAGGTTCTCTTTATCATAAAGGTATTGTAGTTGTTCCGAAAGGCGCGTGACATCCATAAAATCCATATAGGTCTCCGCTTGAGAAAAATCCACGCCCACCTCAGTACCCACGCTGTAAAAAAGATCGGCAAAATCATCCGGTGATTCATTGCGGAGGCAGATTAAGAGCGTTTCCAAAGTCTGAAACACTTCTTGCGCCATAAAAAGACTATTTTTTTCTGTTGACATTTCTTTCCTGCCTCCTTAGGATGCCCCAACATCTCCCTCGCAGCGCACCACCATCACAGGCAAATCTGTGCGCAAAAGAATTTCTTCTGTTACGCTGCCCACCAGAAATTTACGGAAAGGATGCCCCAAACCGGAGGAACCCATCACCAAAAGATCATAACCTTGCCGGCTTTTAAAGAGTATTTGATCAGCGGCACGGCCCACAGCCACATCACACGTCACCTCAAAGGTGCATTGACCGGCCACTTTGTTTAAAAGGTCCGTTGCTTCGTCAATTTTAGCCGCCAAGGTGTTATGGGCGTGTTCGCCCATTAATATACCCGGCACAGCCTCTATACTTTCCACCACGGTGAAGAGTGTCAAATCTCCACCCAAACTCGACAGCAGCTGTTCAGCCGTCTGCACAGCCTTTTCAGATGCGGCGCTGCCATCCACAGGCACCAGTATGCGCTTTTTCATGCTGATTCCTCCATAATGTCGTCCAAAAAGAAAGCGCCTGCTTATGCAGGCGCCGTCACACTTAGCGCACCACCAAAACCGGCACCTTCACGTGCTCCAAAACATGTTTGGTGACGCTGCCCAAAAGCAAACGTTTCAGGGCCGATCCCATGCCTTCCGTGCCCATTATCACCAGATCATAGGGCCCGTTTTTAACCATCTCTTCAATGCATTTGGTGACAACCCCTTTTTCTAAGATGGTATCGACCGCGACCTCAGGCCCAAAGAATTCTTTGGCTTCTGCCAAGGCATCTTCGCCACGTTCAATCATAAAGGACATATTGCGCTCCATCGCCGAGACCCCTTCTACGAGCCCTTCACGGCGTACATCGGGGCACACATACAAAAGTGTCACTTGACCGCCCGTAAGCTTTTGCACTTCCACGCCTTTTTCAACCGCACGTTTGGAAGTAAGTGAGCCGTCAATAGGAATTAAAATATAACGCATGTCATCTTCCCTCCTGTCTTCTGTAAAAACCAGCACCGGCACATCCACATGAGTGATGGTATATCCGGTGACACTGCCTAAAAGCGCTTTTCGAACAGGTTGACGAAATCTTCTGGAGCCCATAATAACCAAATCATAATCATGCATATTGATATGATGCGCCACTGACAAAAGAGCCGATCCTTCCAAAAGCACCAGTGAAACGGTTAAATCGGTAGGAAAGCGGTCGCGCACCTCTTCCAGCCATTGCAAAGCGTGACGCTCCACTTCCGTTGCCGGCGTAACGATGTGCCTGCCTTCCGCTTGCACATTCATATAATAGATGGAATCAATCACATGAATGAGTGTCACTTCCATCGGTTTGTTCAACGTCTTCAAATGACGAATCGTTCCCTCCAACGGGGTATGGGCATCTACAGCAACCAGTATTTTCAACATGGCGCAACCCCCTTAGCGTACCACCAACACCGGTACATGCGCACGCGACAACACATATTTGGTGACACTTCCCATAAGCAGACGCTTTAATGCATTACCCAAACCTTCTGTACCCATGACCACCATATGAAAGGCGCCATCGTCTATCAATGACACCAGACTTTCTCCTACCGGACCTTCCAGAATCATAAGGTTTGTCTGTATATTGGGAAAAACCGTCTCGGAAATTTTCTTAAGATATTCCCACGCCTCCGGATAAGACGTCCGCGCTTGATCGCCATCCAGCGTGCGGTAACCTTTGGTTTTCGAAAAATAAGGGCTTTGCACCACTTCCACCAATGTCACTTCAGCGTTCATCGCCCTGGCCAGTTCAGCGGCGGACGCTGCCGCATGTTCCGATGTATCCGATTCATCCAGCGGCACCAGAATTGTCATCATCGAGAATCCCTCCCATATCAACCAATTGTCTAATATATATACCCAAAGAGAGCGGCGGCAACACATAAACTCAATAGTCCGGCGGGACACAAAAGAACACTAATCCGCATAGCGCCACCAACTTTTTTGCAAAAAAAAGACGGCCCTAAGGGCCGTCAAAACAAAAAACTTAGAATTTGGCTCTGATCGGTTCATCGTTGTCATCATCGCCGGGCAAATTTTCATCGTCTTCTGCCGACACACAAGACTGTACTTTTTCAGGATAACCCCAGGTGCCTTCCACTTCCACCACATTTTCAATAATGCAGGGTGCTGCACCGGGCACACGGAAATCTTTGATGTTCAATTTGGGGATAGGGGTTTCATCGGGCTTATCCAGCTGCGGTACATAGTCATAGGGATAACGGTAACCGCGATAGTAAATGTATGTGGCTTTAGGCCCAAAGGGCGAAATGAACTCCCACACCACTTCTTTTTCAGGGGTTACTTCAAAGAGACGGCCGCCCACACCCTCGGTGATAAAGGTATTGCCATTGGGCAGACGGCAGCAGTCCGAAGTAAGAGGGCTGTAAAAACGATAGTCGTTGATGCCGGGACCGCCATAACCCATCATATCGCTGCCGCGAAGTTCCCATACCACTTTTTTGGTCACCGGATTGAATTCAATGACGCGAGAACGATCCATAATGTTCACCTTGGTGCCGTCGTGAGAACCGTTGTTGGGCTCGCCGTAACCGCTCCAGCCGCCGTTGTCGAAAACAAGGATGTTGCCTTCACCCGGCAGGCCTTTGGGAATCATATGGGTATGATGAGGCCCAACAATCTGCCCCATACGACGTTCCATCTTCTCTTGGAAATCAGGGCCCATACGCCACACCACTTTGCCCGTTTCTTTAGAAATGATGGCTAAGAAGTTGGCTTCACGGCTATCAATGATGATGTTGTCCGGATGGAAACGTTCATCACCCTGATCGTACCATTTGTTGGGGCCCAGATAGCTGGCGCAGTTTAGATGCACCCAGTCACCTACGCCGCCATCGCATTCGTGCATATTGGGATTCTTATAAATGGCCAGTTTGGCGGCATCGGAAAAACCGAATTCGTTGTAGTGATCCACCGCACGCCAGGTCCAAAGAATGTTGCCTTCCCAGTCTACTTCAATGATGACATCATCTAAAAGTCGCTTATTGGAGATGCGGGGTTTTTCCACCGTTTCATGGGTAAGAATAAGGGTTTTTCCGCTGTCGGTTTTAGGATCCATGCCGGGCACATAATAACCCACAGGATTGCCTTCACGTTGGTAATCGTGATGTTGACGAGCCATCCACATGGCAGGCTGCCCTTCATCTTCAATGAATTCTTTTTGATCAAACTTCCAGACAATGTTGCCGTCCCAGTCTACCTGTACCAGGTCGATTTGATCTTGATAGCCGAAATCGGAATCGCGCAGACCGCGACTACCGATGACATGACCGCCCGGCAGCAGCTTATTAGGAAATCCCATAAGGTCTTTCCACACACGCACCACATTGCCGCGCATGTCAAAAAGTACGGCGCCCACATCTTTGGCCGCGATGAGGTTATAGCCGTTGTAGCACTTTTCAGGATCATACATGGTGACGCCGGTGGGATGAATGAATGGTTGTCCCATAAATATCGCTCCTTTTCATTTTGACGAAACATTATTTATAGTTATTATAACACAAACGCCCGGAAAAATAACTGCATCACTTATTGCTTCTATCTATGGCATCATAGCCGGGCGATATAAGCTGTTCTAAAATGATATTGCAACACGACAGGCAAGTACGTGCGGCAGTCCGGTAAAAATATAAAAACCGCAACCTTAAAGGTTGCGGTTAAATAATATAAATAAAAATTCGTTGATCGGTGCGTCTATTATGCAACGCGTCCGGCGCTGGTAAAGGGATACCAGTTGACGCTGCTCACGCTGACGCTTTGTCCCGGTTGCGGCGCATGAATGTATTGGCCATTGCCGATGTAAATGCCCACATGATAAGCCGGTTCACCCCAGAAAACCAAATCTCCGGGTTTTAAATCATTCATAGAGACGGGACTGGCCGCCATACGCTGTTCCTCAGCTGTACGCGGCAGGCGAATGCCTTGCTGAGCATACACATAACTGGTAAGACCGGAGCAATCGAAACCGGCCGGGCTCATGCCGCCCCAAACATAAGGCACGCCCATTTCCTTTTGGGCAGCAGCCACCAAAGCTTCTCCATTTACAGCGTTGCCTTGAGCATGATCTGCCACATAGGCGCGTGCAACTTGCGGATTGGCCGTAAGCGGCGCAGCTGCCTGCACTGCCTGATTCCCGTTATTATATACTTCGAGAGCACCTTTCCAGAAAGGATTGGTGTTTTGATAACCATTTTGGGTGTTCACCCACTTTGGAGAGGCATCTCCAAAGCCCAGTGTTTTGTCTCCGGTCACCGTCATTTGACGATTGACCATGGTTTGGAAAAACGCCATGGGGCTGTAGAGAGAACCATTGACGTTTTTGGTTTGATACCAGGGGCCATTGGCTGTAAGCCCTACATAACGCACATTGCCTTCCACATAGGTATGTAAGACATAGGCTGAATTGCCGCATACCAATTTAATTTTATCTTTTTGACCGTCGGGATCACATACCACTTCGGTTTGCACGCTATTAAACCAATCACGCAAGGGAAGATAAACCACTCCGTCTGTGTTTATCACTGCTTTGTCCATGGTGACACTATGCCAATCTTGGGCCGCCGGTGCTTTTGAATAAAATGCCGGATCATCTGCCTGAGCCGGTTGTGCACCGGAAATGGCAAGCAAGGCAAATCCGGCCATAAACAGCGCGGTTTTTAATATATTTTTCAAATTCAAAACACATCCCTTCCTAACACTTTGGAAAGTTTAGCACAGGATGGATGACGTTTCAATCATTTGTAAACCTTTGTCATATTATTGTTACCAATTGGCTGTTTACAACCAAGCGGCTTCCAATTTAGAAAAATGGCTTGGTTGAGGCATTTTATTGTATTACCCTTCCCAATATTGGCTACAAAAAACAAATTAATGTTCGATTTTTTTACATCTTTTTTACCACTTGAATCACCATTGTTACTTTTTAATTCACTCATTTGAATAGTTTTATAGCGCCGCGTTCTTTATTTAAAAACAAACATCCCGCCAAGGTGCATCTCTTGGCGGGATGTTTACGCTAACGACCCTGGCCCTGGCCGGTGAGGGCGCGGGTGGCTGCATTTTCGGAACTATCCGGATCTGCCGTTGCAGGCACATCGGTTTCGTATCGTTTGTCATCGCTGCGTTCATCAATTTGAACCACCGCATCGTAATTTTTACGCTTATAGAAAAGATTCAAATCGGTGAGATTTTTAAGATCCTGACGCTTTGTCTCAGGGTAGATAACCGTATCGATGCCGTCCACTGTCCAAAAATCATTTTTTTGACAGGTCACTGAGTTGCCCAAATCTTGCAGAAAAGCGTGATAGCTGCTGCCGTGCCACCCCAAATACTTAAACAGCACATTGGAAATCATCTGCTGGGGATCAATGGTGGGCAAACTGCCTTTGAAATCTTTCTGAAAGAGGGCTTTTGCCGCATCATTGGCCCAGATCACATACGGTGTGGCGTAAGTGTTGCGTTTGAGCTCCGGCGATCCTTCTTCTGCAGAAAATCCTAAAATTTCCTCTGCGCCGTCAATCAACCTTGGACTGTGATCACCAAAAAGAACAACCACCACCGGTTCTTCTTCCTCGTTGAGGCTCGCGGTCAAATTTTGAAGGGCCTGACCGGTTTGATAAACACCTTCAAAGTAATTATTGAGCATATAATACGCGCTTTCTGATGTGGCCGGATCGTAAGGGAACCACTCATGGCCTTCTAAAGAGGTTTCATTGTAAGGTCCATGACCTTGCATGGTGGCCGCATAAAGGAAGGTGGGACCTTGCACTTTATAGCGGTCAAACACCGCTTTGATATCCGGCATAAGGACATGATCAGGCATAAATTTGGTGAGATCGTTTTTAAAATGGTTTTGGGTGTAGAGAAAGTTTTCAAATCCTTCATTGGGATAACGGTCATGGCGGCTGTAAAAATAGCCATCGTTGGGATGCATGGCAATGGTGCGGTAGCCGTTTTCATAAAAATAGCGCACATTGCTCCAACCGGCATGGTTCACGTAATTTGGCATCTTGTAAAGGCCGGACAGCACGCCATTCTCAATGTTGATGGTGCCGCCGCCGTAAACATCCGAAATCATGGTGCCGGAAAGAGATTCTTGCTGTAGCGCACGAAAAGGCGCATAAGGATCGCCCCCCGGCGTTTGCAAGGTCACCGAGGGCATCCCTTGGGGCGTAAAGTCTTTAAAACTCTCCAATAGGATGGTCATCACGTGCACTTTTTGATGTTCGGGTATGGGTTCGTTGCCATATCTTTGATCCAGCGCCTCCGCATTTTTTTCATCATAGTTTTCGTTAGAGGGCCCCAAATAATAATGGCTGTAATAACAAAAACTGTACATAAGCCCATTGGCCTGATACCGATCTGAGTGCAGACGGTAGGTGATGCCGTCTGAATTGCACCAACGGGCTTCATTGGCAATATATTGGCTTTTATATAGCGTCGTATCGGCATAGACCGTGCTCACCAACAAAAGTCCCGCACCCACCAAAATAGGCACTGTTGCCATTCTTGATATAGGATGAAATTTAATTTTCGGCATAAATCGCGAAAAAACAATAAGCAGAACCAGCCCCGCACCCACCGGCCAAAGCGCCGTCAAATCAAAATCCTTCATATAATGAGGTAAGATTTTCACCAAGGGCGGCAAAAGAGCAAAATCCTCAGGTTTTAAATTGGCGTGGCGGTAGGAAAGTTTGATAATGTTGGCCGCCGCCAGAGCAGCCCAAAAAAGGCCGTTGATCAACACCGACAGTCGTAAGCTGTGCAAAAGCATGGCCACCACCGTCACCGTAATGAAAATGGGCAAAAAATTAAAAAGCAAGGTGAGCGGATTTAGAAAATAGCTCTGAAAAAGGCCTGTTGCATAGCCTAAGGTGCTGATATAAAGAGCCATCACGGCCAAAACAGCAGAAGACAACACAGAAAAGCCTAAAAAAATTCCAACCGAACGTGTTAAAAGGCGGGTGCGCACCCAACCGCCAAATGCATTGGCCGCACGCTTCGGTTGAAAGCCCCGCATGCCACGCAGCAATTTTTTTAGAGTCAACAACACCATCTCCCGTCAAAGGAATATACAAAAAATACGCTTTGAATCTATTGGTAAAACACATCTTACCATAATGTATATTCCTTTTCCAGAGTTTCACGCAAATTTTACAAGTTATTTACATTGTACTTTTTAATAACAGCAAAATAAGCCCATAAGAAAAAAGCCTCCTTAATTCAGAAGGTTTTTCAATAAGCGCACCATCGGCGGTGTCTGTTCATCGTCCGGCAGGTGCTTCAATCCTTCCACCGCTAAGATGACCAAAGCAACCGCTGCAAAAGGTTTCAAAATATGTTTAATCAATTTGGGGCCATGCTTAAAGGCCAACCAGGTTTTCAATATATTTTTCATAAGGCGCCTCCTTTTTACTGAAAGAGTCATTACTTTAATCGTACCCGAAACGCACCGGGCAAAAACAGCGCAATGATTGCCACATTTTGAGCGCCTTATGGTATACTGTTGCTGACAAATGATATTTAATACCAACAGGAGGTTTATCAATGAAATTCAATCGTAACCTTATTGCTCTATTGGCAGCGGGCAGCATACTCACTTCCGGTACTGCCTTCGCCGCCACCGATGTTTATCAAAACGGCAAGCTTTTGCCCACGGCACAGGAAGTCCATATTGTAGACGGACGTACGCTCATGGGCTTTCGTGATTATTTTACCGCCACCGGTATTGAGGTCAATTGGCACAACGACACCCGCACCGCCAGCGCCCAAAGCGCCATTGGCGATATCATTATCCGTCCGGATGACGGCTTTGTCTCTATTGGCGGTAAAAGCCAAACCTTAGATGTGCCCCCTCAAATCATCAACGGGCACGTTTACCTGCCGCTGCGGTTTTTCAGTGAGGCCTTGGGCTATACGGTGAACTTTCAGCAAAAGGACGGAAAAAATATCGTCACCATGACCAATCAGGCGGTCCCTGCTTCCGGTGATACCCTGGCCAATCATTTCGGGGGCAGTGAAACCGATGGATTTTACCTCACAGACGGCCATCTCATGCATCTCAAGTGGCAGCAAGGGCATTTAGACATGCAAACCGTCGACAAAAACAGCGGCCGGATTCTAAACACACAACGTTTTAAACTGGGCGGCGGCGACCGCAGCCTCAGTGATCTCTTTTTCAACGGCACAAAAGAAAAGGGCGTGAGTTTGGTCTTATCCGAACCGGCCAATCCAAAATTTGTAGGGTCGGGCACACCTCGCTTTGTCAGCCCGGAAGCCGTTGTACACACCCAACTGGGTGATCTGCCCCTCTATGAGACCTCATCCGGCTACAGCCCCTACCAAGTCACCGCCCGA
Source organism: Bacillota bacterium (assembly GCA_023443145.1). Classification (GTDB taxonomy): domain Bacteria; phylum Bacillota; class Peptococcia; order Peptococcales; family Peptococcaceae; genus Peptococcus. The sequence continues at coordinate 13,162 of JAEZVS010000014.1, forward strand.
GGGGTGCACCGCGATGCCCTCATGCATCCGGGCTATGCTTTAGATGTATCCGCTCTGCCTGCCGGCACGCGCCAAATGGCAACACTGGGCAGCAAACAAGTTTATTTGCTGAACGGACATCTTCTTGTATTGGAACCGGAACTAAAAAATCCTTTGCTGCATGAAGAAGCGGCTTCTGCCGACGTATTGGTGCAGGAAAACAGCCGCGTAGTCGCCGCCGGAATCAAGGGCAGCGATCTGTCTGTCTACATTGTAGACAGCAACGGCAAGGTCACCCGGCAAAACAAGACCCTTACGCCCGGGCGTTGGACCATTGCCGACACCCTGTCCACTTCGAATGGTTCGGTGATTCTCCTCTCCAATGGCAGCACATCGGTGGCCGTGCGCGTTGATGACAGGGGCCAATGCCGTGAAATCGATCTGCACGCACCTTACACCCATCTGCTTCCCGATTTGGACACGAATCTTGTTTACGCCTATGCTATTGATCAGAGCACATTTACCATTAGCGAAGAAGCGGTCGGCTGATTTTGTGAGGGTTGTTTCTCTTACGTCTGAACAGGATGTGTGTTCCATTTTTATGGGAGACAGATCTTTGTGCGGGCATTCATCCTTTGAAACTGCTCTGAGACAGACTTTTCCACCCTTTCCACAGGCTTATCCACAGCTTTTGCCCAAATTTATCCACAATCTACAATCATACGTTCTCAACTTCCCTTTCAATCATCTTTCCCCAGGCAACCACAGCCGGTGACCCCTTGGGCGAGAAAATCGAATTCTTGTTCTTTGATCATTCCTTCTTGGCGTCGCTCTTTTAAATTTGGTGATACGCCATTGACAAAGTGAAAAATCACATGAATAATAAGAGTGAAGATACTTAAATTTATGAAGAGGTGACAATCTACATGTTAGTTTTAGTAATCAACAGCGGCAGCTCGTCTCTGAAATTCCAACTCATCAATATGGACACCGAAAAAGTGATTGCCAAAGGCGTGGTGGAACGCATTGGCAGCCAAGGTATGGCCACCTTCACCTATCAAGCCAAAGGGTTGAAGAAAAAAGAAGAGTTAAGCATCCCCACCCACCGCGACGCCGTCGGTCACGTAACCAACGCACTCTTGTTGGGCAACATGGCCGTGCTGACAAATTTATCCGATATTGACGCTGTAGGCCACCGTGTGGTGCAAGGCGGTACCACCTTCAACCACGCCACCTGCATCACCAAAGATGTACTGGCAAAAATCCGTCAGTACAGCAACATTGCACCTTTGCACAATCCTCCTGCTTTGGCGGGTATTTCTGCCTGCCAGGCCCATATGCCCGGTGTGCCGCAAGTGGCTGTCTTCGACACCGCTTTCCACCACACCATGGATCAGGCCCACTATATGTACGGCATTGCCTATGAAGACTACGAAGAATTCGGCGTACGCCGCTATGGCGCACACGGCACCAGCCATAAATACGTGGCTCACGAACTGGCCCTGGCCATGGGCAAGCACTTAAACGAAGTGAAACTCATCACCTGCCATTTGGGCAACGGTGCTTCCATCACCGCTGTGAAAAACGGTCAAGTGGTGACCACCTCCATGGGATTTACACCGCTGGAAGGTTTGATGATGGGCACCCGTACCGGCGACATTGACGCTGCTGCCGTGCTCTACATCATGGAAAACAAACACTACGATACCGTCGCCATGGACGACTATCTCAACAAACGTTGCGGATTATTGGGTGTCTCCGGCATTTCCAACGACTTCCGCGACATTGAAGATGCCATGGATAAAGGCGACAAACGCGCCAAACTGGCTTACGACATGTTCGTGTTGAAAGTGCGCCAGTACATCGGCAGCTATGTGGCACTCATGAACGGCGTAGACGGCATTTGCTTCACCGCCGGCATCGGCGAAAACGACGACCGCGTTCGTGCCTCGGTGTGCGAAAACTTAGATGCTTTGGGCATTAAAATTGACCTTGAGAAAAACGAAGGCTGCCGTGAACAACGGGACATCACCGCTGAAGACGGAAAGGTGAAAGTCTTTATCATCCCCACCGACGAAGAATTGGCTATTGCGCGCGAATGCATCGAATCGATGATGCTGCAGCCTTGCGACTGTCTCACCGACGAAGATATGACGCAATAAGCCTCTTCTTATAGCCGTTTTATTATATCCGCAGGAGACCTATCATTCACCTGCGGATATTTTTTGGCAAAAACAGACCACTTAGATAATACCATCGTATGAGGGCCGGAGAAGGTACAAAAACGCCTTCTGCATGTTACGGACAACGAAAAAATGTAAACAGCGCTCATAAAAAAGCCGCCTCCCATGGGAGACGGCTTTTTCCGCTATTTTATAGAAAGCTTTTCGCATCGTCTTTTTTTCAAACAGTCACAACCAAAACGGTGCCTCTCAAAACGATTGCACGAAAAAGATGGCGGTCAATCGGCGCCTTTTAGAGCACAGCGAAAGTTTAGGCGGTCGTGAGCGCAAAATCTGCGCTCTTGTAGTAAAACTGGCATTTTTCCCGATTGCCCGCACGCCAGGCAGCTGATCCTTCCGGCACTTGAGCAATGCCCACATAGCGGCCGTCCAGCTTTTCCAGTGTGCGCCGCGACGGTCCGTTATCTGGATCACAGGTGATGAGCACTTCCTGCATATCCAAACGATGGGCCAACGCCAACAAAAGCCGCGCCGCATGTTCGGCATAGCCATGGCCGCGAAAGGCGTGAAATACCCGATAGCCGATGTGACCGGCCATAAGAATGTCGTTGTTCCAGCCCACGCGCAAATCACAAGTGCCCACCACTTGATGACCTTCCATACGCACCATACTATAGAAATAGCAAGGCACCCGCCCTACATAGTCGGAGCCGGGACCATAACGACGAAAACGCAAATATAAGGTATCATCCCGAAGGTCTTCATACGGCACATCGGGAAGGGATGCGGTGCGTGCGCCCAGCCATTGACGCAACATATCCATGAAAACCCCTCCTCACGTCCTTAAGCATAAGCCTCGGCTCACCAATTGTCAATATCTCACCGTCACATTGGGTATGAAGTAGATAATATCAAAACAAAGATAAAGATGAGCCCGCCATAGCCATTGGGGTCGCTTATTAAAACGCCGTCCTATCATCGGCGATGGTGCGGCCGTATACCGCAATACACACGAAGGGGAGAAAGATAATGATTCAAAGCAAAATTGAACATGGCTGCGGCCACATTACGTTGGACCGCCCCGATAAATTAAATGCACTGTCCCTAAAAATGGTGCAGGACATCCAACAAATTATTGACAAGTGGCGCCATGATCCATCGGTTCATTGGGTGCTGCTCACCGGCGCAGGCAAAAATTTTTGCGCCGGCGGTGACGTCATCGAGCTGTACAACATGGCCAAAGATGCGCCTCAACGCGCATTGGATTTTTACCGTCAGGAATTCGACCTGGATTTGGCCCTCCACCGTTATGAAAAACCTTTGGTGGTGCATTATAAGGGCATCAGCTTCGGCGGCGGCGTGGGATTGGGCTGCGGCGCCGACATCATCGTCGCTGACGAAACCACCCGCTGGGCCATGCCCGAATGCCGCCTGGGCATTATTCCGGACGTAGGGGTGGGCTACTTTTTCTCCGGGCTGCCTCGTCCGGAAGCTTTGGTCGCTTCCCTCACCGGCGCCGAAATGGCCGGCAGCGATCTGGTGCGTCACAAATTGGCCACCCACTACATTCACGCTGCTGAATGGGACGACATCCTCACCGAATGGCGCAGACTGGATACCGAAGGCCTATCTTACGACGCCATTGTTCACGAACTGACTGCAGTGGTGGCGCGCCATCAAGCGCCCTTACAAGAGCGCACCGCCTTTACTCAAAAGATGGCCGCCCTCGGCGATCATTTTAATCAAGACCATTTGGAAGACATTTTGGTGTCATTGGCGGCCGCTACCGGAGAAGAGACTCAAGCTGCCCTTAAAAATCTGCGCAACGCCTGCCCTTGGTCACTGGGGGTCACCTTCCTAAAATACGAGGCCGGCAAAGATTGGTCACGTGCCGACACCTTAGCCCAAGACCTCAAGCTTTTACGCTATGCTTGGGAAAGCGGAAATGCCCAGGAAGGATCGCGTGTGACCATGATCGATAAAAAAAGCACTCCCCAATTTACACCTGAAAAAGTAGAAGATTTGGATTGGGCCCTGATTCGCGCCCAACTCAGTTGATTATTGTAAAACCGCTCTCCCGCACGGCGCCCCGATACCCGGGGCGTCTTTTTTATAGAAAAGGCACGTTTCCTTTAAAGCTCAGAGGAAATAAGCAGGCCGCCATTTTTTGCTTGCCATCACTAAAAAACGACGCAGATGACGGACATGCGTTTTTCCTGTGGAAATTTTCAAAAAAAGACTTTATAAAGCCGCCGCGCTGATGTACTATGGTAAGTATAAAACCTGTTCATCGATTGCAGAACGCAATCCATAACAGAGTACGGAAAGGAGTTTCTCGTATGAAAGTTTATTCCACAGAGAAGGTGCGCAATCTGGCGCTGGTTGGTCACAGCGGCAGCGGTAAAACCAATCTTACAGAAGCGCTCTTGTTCCAATCAGGCGCCACCAAAAAAATCGGTCACGTGGCCGAAAAAAACACCGTGTCCGACTTTTCCAAAGCAGAAATGGAGCGGGGTTCCTCCATCGGCGTGAGCGTCATCCCCATTGAATGGCGCGACACCAAGGTGAACATCATCGATACCCCGGGGCATATGGACTTTATCGGTGAGGCCTACAGCGCCCTGCGTGCCAGTGAATCGGTGCTGATGGTGATTGATGCCACCAGCGGCGTGCAGGCAGGCACCGAACGCATGTGGAAGTATACCGAAAAAATCGGTCTGCCCCGCATCATCTTCATCAATAAAATTGACGACGAAAACGTCAATTTCCGCAACCTGATGGAAGAACTGGAAACCACTTTAGGTAAAAAGGTTATTCCGTTTTCAGTGCCTATCGGCGAAGGCGCCAACTTTGTGGGTGTGACCGACGTCATTTATCAAAAAGGCTTCACTTATGACAACGGCACCCCTTCAGAAACGCCGTTGAACCACGATCAGCTTAAAGCCACCGAGCGTATGTATGAAGAAATTGCCGAAGTGGTGGCCGAATCTGACGAAGTGCTCATGGACAAATACTTCGCCGGCGAAAAATTCACCCGAGAAGATCTCTTGCGCGGCGTCACCTCAGCCCTTTTAGAAGGGGATGCGGTCCCGCTTTTGGTCGGATCTGCCGAAAAAGGCATCGGCATCGACATTCTGCTCAACATGATTGTCAACTATATGCCTGCCCCCAACGATGAACGGGCCAACATCGGTTTCCGCTATGAAAGCGGAGAAAAACGCAGCGTCAGTGTCAACGAGCCTTTTGCCGCTGTGGTCTTTAAAACGGTGGTCGATCCCTTTATCGGCAAAATCAGTATTTTCAAGGTCATCTCCGGAAAAATGACCAAAGAAACAGCCCTCTACAACGCCAGCCGCGATGTCAGTGAAAAATCCGGGCAAATCTATGTGTTGCGCGGCAAAAATCAAATGGACGTCACCGAGCTTCAAGCCGGCGACATCGGCTGTGTGACAAAGCTTTCGGAAACCGAAACAGGCGACACCCTTTGCGACAAGGCCCATCCGGTGACCTTTAAACGGGTGAACTACCCGTCACCGCTCATTAAATACGCCATTGAAGCCAAGTCTAAAAACGACGAAGACAAATTGGCCACCGCGCTCAATCGTTTGCGCGAAGAGTTTCCCAGCTTCACCTGGTACCGCAACCCTGAAACCAATCAGCTCACCATCGGCGGCATGGGCGATGCACAGCTGGATATGATTCTCTTCCGCTTGGCCGACAGTTTCGGCGTTGCAGTGGAAAAAGTGCCCTTCATCATTCCTTATAAAGAAACCATTCGCGGCACCGCCAGCGTACAGGGGAAACACAAAAAACAATCCGGCGGTGCCGGTCAATACGGCGACGTGTGGATTCGCTTTGAGCCCACCGATGAAGAATTTGTCTTTGACGAAGAAATCTTCGGCGGTGCGGTGCCCAAAAACTTCTTCCCTGCTGTTGAAAAAGGTCTGCAAGACGCCATGGCCCACGGTCCTCTGGCCGGATATCCCATGCGCGGTGTGAAAGCCACCCTTTACGACGGCTCCTACCACGATGTGGACTCCAGTGAAATTGCCTTTAAACTGGCTGCTGCACTGGCTTTCCGTAAAGGGACGCAGGAAGCGAAGCCGGTGCTCCTGGAACCGATTATGAAAGTGGAAGTGGCCATTCCCGAAGCCTTCTTAGGCGATGTAATGGGAGATATGAGCAAACGCCGCGGCCGCATCCTGGGCATGGATCAGGAAGCGGACGGCACCCAGCTTTTAATTGCCGAAGCGCCGGAAGCGGAAATGGACGGTTACCTCATCGACTTGCGCGCCATGACCCGTGGCCGCGGCACCTTTACCATGGATTTTGTCCGTTATGAAGACGTGCCTGCTTCTCAACAGGAAGCCATCATTGCCGCCGCTAAAAAAGATGACGAATAAACAGAAAAGAGAGTGCACCGAACGTCAACCCCGGTGCACTCTCTTTTTAATTTAAGAAAAATACGGCTTTTACACTATTTTGGACGCAAAGTTTCTAAAAATCCCCTTATTTTCGTTTGGCCGCCAGCAAATCCCCATACGCCCAGTGGCTGACTGCAATGTCCCGCCAGGGATTGGCCCCGTTCTTTACAGCCGGAGAGATGCCGAAAGCACGGTTTATCATGGCCGCCGCTTCGGCACGGCTGACTTTTTTATCCGGGCAGATGGTGCCGTCAGGATAACCGGTGATGATTTTCATCTCTTCCGCCACCGCCAAGGCACTTTCCGCCCAATGACCGGACACATCCCGGCCAAGATGCCGCCCTGCAGGCACCGCCACTTGTTTTACCCGGAGCAAGGTTACGGCCAGTTCCGCTCGAGTAACCGGCTGATTTTCACCAAAACTGCCGTCCGGATAGCCTTTCATATAACCGGCCTGCTGTACCGAAGCAATGTCCACCGCTGCCCAGTGATTGTAACGGCCCATGGCAGGCTTCAAGATGAGCAAGCGATTGATGACCGCAGCCAACTCACCTCGTGTCAAAAGGGCATCGGGATGCATGCCGCCGTCCGGGAAGCCGGAAAGATAACCTTTATCGCTATGAATCATCGGCTCTGACGTCAGCGTGGTATCTATCACGACGGTGTAGGGGCTGCCTGCAGGTGTGATTTTGGTGCGGTAAATGTTGCCGATGTTTTGATCCGTAAAAACCACCGTGGCCTGTCCCTGTTGCACATCGCTCTGTTGCAGCGTGCGGCTCTCCGGCCGAATACCCGCCTTGCTCCAGCTGTCCGCTCCATTGCCCGCCAAGAGTTCCACAAAGTCCCCAACCGCGGCGTTTTTGGTCATTTCCACGTAGATTTTTTTCTGCGCTTCATCCGTACGCAGCCGGATGGCGCGTTCCGGAACCGACGAAGCATTCGACGGCGGTAGAGGTGATGGCGGCAAGGGGGCGCCCACCGTCACATCCGCTCCGGCCACTTCAAAATATCCGTCCACAGCGGCATCGTAGGCAAAAACAGACACCCGATACACGTCCCCCGGCGCAAAGAGAGCGCCATCGTCTCGCGACACCGTCCATTGCACCAGCTTGCCGTTTACATGGGTCGCCTCACGCTGACCGACAGGCATTTTAAAGCCCTGGGCAAGATGATAGAGCACCAGTCTGTCGGAAGGCCGCACATTTTCAGCCACCACCGTCATTTCTCGGGCTCCGGCACGCACCTCCGCACGCACCGTTCGCTCACCGGAAGGCGCCGCCTGAACGCCCGCCGCATCTGAATTCGGCTGTGCCCACGCCGTGGCCGGCAGGGCAGCCAAAAAAAAGATCAGGACCATGCACACCATTTGTTTTCTACGCTCACTTCTCATCTTTATCTCCTCCATCGGTCATCGCACATCGTTTGCTGCCATGTCCAAACCCATTCAACCGTAGACCCCGATCGCATATCTATTCTTGCTGTTATTATATCATCGAAACAGACACCCAACAACGGCCCTTCTTCCCCTGGGAAATCTACAGTATGGGCATCCTCCGATGATGTGGCCGCCGGCGCCTTTTTACATATTGAAAATCCACCATTTTTGTAAATATAAAAAGCCATCTGTTCCTCTCTTTTAGAAAAACAAAAGAGGACACAGATGGCCATATGATGATCGTCTGCAGGGCCGTTTTAAGATAACGTGGCCCCTTTATGGGCACCACCCACCAAACGGGCATAGCGAGCCAGCCAGCCGGTGAGGGCAGCACGCGGAGGCGGCGTAAAGGCAGCACAGCGGCAAGCCAAGGTGTCTGCATCGACCGCCAGATGGATGCGTGCAGCAGGAATGTCGATGTCAATCACATCCCCTTCCTGCACCAGAGCGATGGTGCCGCCCTGTGCCGCTTCAGGGCTCACATGACCGATGGACGCACCGCGCGAAGCGCCGGAAAAGCGACCGTCGGTGATGAGGGCCACACTTTTATCCAGCCCCATGCCGGCCAAGGCACTGGTGGGGTTCAACATTTCGCGCATGCCGGGTCCGCCCGCTGGGCCTTCGTAACGAATCACCACCACATCTCCCGGTTGAATGCGCCCTTCATAAATGGCCCGAATGGCGGCATCTTCTCCGTCAAACACGCGGGCGGGGCCGCTGTGGGTGAGCATTTCAGGCGCCACCGCGCTCCGTTTCACCACGCAACCGTTTTCAGCAAGGTTACCAAATAAAATGGCCAATCCGCCGCTAGGGCTGTAGGCATTTTCGACGGTGCGCAAAACATCGGGATTGCGGTTGACGGCACCGGCCACCTGCTCAGACAAGGTTTTGCCGCTCACCATTGGCCGCTCTCCATGCAGCAAACCGGCATCCAAAAGCTGTTTCATCAAAGCCTGTACCCCGCCGGCCTCATCCAATTCTTCAATATGATGGGGGCCCGCCGGTGCCAAGTGGCATAGATTGGGCACCTGCGCACTCACGCGGTTAAAATCTTCTAAACGCAGGGGCACCCCGGTTTCGGTGGCAATGGCCAACAAGTGCAGCACACTGTTGGACGAACACCCCAAAGCCATGTCGCAGGCCAAAGCGTCCATCAACGCCGCTTCGCTCACAATTTGGCGTGCGGTGATGTTTTGTTCTATCAACTGCATGATTTGCATGCCCGCCTTTTTGGCCAAGCGATTGCGCGCCGCGTAGACGGCGGGAATGGTGCCGTTGCCCGGAAGAGCCAAGCCCAGAGCTTCTGCCAGGCAGTTCATAGAATTGGCGGTGTACATACCGGCGCAAGACCCGCAACCCGGACAGGTGCTCTGAGCACGACTCTCCAGTTCTTCTTCAGTTATGAGGCCCGCCTTTTGAGCGCCTACAGCCTCGAACATAGCGGACAGGCTCACACTTTGATCCCGGAAGCGGCCGGCCAGCATGGGCCCTCCGGATACAACAATGGCAGGCACATCCATGCGCACGGCGGCCATGATCATTCCGGGCACAATTTTATCACAGTTGGGCACCAGAACCAGGCCGTCAAACGCATGGGCCATGGCCATGGTTTCCACAGAATCGGCAATTAATTCGCGACTGGGCAAGGAATAACGCATGCCCACGTGCCCCATGGTGATGCCATCGCATACGCCGATGGCCGGCACCAAAATGGGGGTGCCTCCGGCAATGCGCACGCCGTCCATCACCTGTTGGGCCAATTTATCCAAATGCTGGTGGCCGGGTACAATCTCGCTGTAAGCACTAACCACGCCCACCAATGGGCGATTCAACTCTTCTTCAGTATATCCCAGAGCATAAAACAAACTGCGGTTGGGTGCCCGCTCCGGGCCCTTGAGCACCCGATTGCTGGTGCGTTCCTCCATTGAATGACTCCTTCTCAAAAACAAGGCGTCCCAGGACGTCTCGGTGTCGGCGTTCTCGGCTATCAGGCTTCTTTATCCTGCAACCAGCTCATCATACCGCGCAGCTCTTTGCCCACCGTTTCCACCTGATGGGCGGCCTCATTGCGGCGCATGGCATGGAAGGCGGCTTTGCGCCCGGAAGAAAATTCGGTCATAAAGTTGGAAGCAAAGACGCCGTTTTGAATCTCTTTCAGCACCTGCTTCATTTCCGCCTTGGTGGCATCGGTCACCATGCGTTCCCCGGTCACATAGTCGCCATATTCGGCCGTGTTGGACACGGAATGGCGCATTTTAGCGAAGCCGCCTTCATTGATGAGATCAATGATGAGCTTCATTTCGTGCACACATTCAAAATAGGCCATTTCCGGCTCATAACCGGCTTCCACCAAGGTTTCAAAACCCGCTTTCATCAGAGCCGTCACCCCGCCGCAGAGGACAGCCTGCTCACCGAAAAGGTCCGTTTCCGTTTCTTCTTTAATGGTGGTTTCCAATATACCCGCACGACCGGCGCCGATGCCGCAAGCATAAGCCAAAGCCAAATCTTTGGCCTGACCTGTGGCGTCCTGATACACCGCCACCAGCGAAGGCACACCGTGGCCTTCCAAATACTGGCTGCGCACCGTATGGCCGGGGCCTTTGGGCGCCACCATGGCCACATCAATATCAGCTGCAGGCTTCACCAATTCATAGTGGATGTTAAAGCCGTGCGCATACATCAAAAGATTTCCTCCGGAAAGATTGGGCGCGACTTCGGCATTATAAATATCGGCCGATACTTCATCCGGCACGAGCATCATCACCACATCGCCGGCTTTGGCGGCCTCGGCCACTGAAAGCACCCGCAAACCTTGAGCGGCAGCTTTTTCGCGGCTTTTACTGCCTTCTTTAAGTCCCACCACCACATCCACGCCGCTTTCCTTCAAATTCAAAGCATGGGCGTGGCCTTGACTGCCGTAACCGATGACGGCCACCGTTTTACCCTGTAAGAGCGCTAAGTTACAATCTTTATCATAATATTTTTGCATAATACAAACTCCTGTCTTTTTTTATGCCGCAATACAGATTTGCATTGCGAAGAAAATATCGTTCATCGCGCACTGTGCGGCACATTCGGCCGTACAACGCGCCGGGCAAAGCATTAATCAACTCGGGCCATGGCTGTTGCACCGCTGCGTGAAAGCTCGGTGATGCCGTAAGATTTAATGATATCAATAAATGCATCCACCTTAGCCGGTTTGCCAGTGATTTCTACAATAAGGCTGTCGGTGGTGAGACTGACCACATTGCCTTTGAACACGTTGCATAGTTCCATGGCCTGGCTTAATTTTTCGGGGCTGGTTGCCAGCTTTACCAGAGCAATTTCCCTGAGAACGGCATTTTCCAGTGAAAGCACCGTCACCTGCCGCACCTCTTCCAGTTTTTCACATTGGGCAATGATCTGGTCAATATCGGCGCGTTCGCCGGATACAGTCATGGTGATGCGGGAAATACGCGGATTATCGGTGGTGGACACCGTCAGGGTATCGATGTTGTAGCCTTTTCTGCTGAACAAACTGGCAATACGGGTTAAGATGCCGTAGTTGTTGTCCACAATAAGGCAGAGCACTTCTTGTTTGTGCGCGTTCATAAGGCACCTCCTACTCAGTCATGATGATGTCGGCGACGGTACCGCCATTGGGAATCATGGGCAATACCTGCTCGCTGCGCCCAATTTCGCACCAGATAAGGGTGGGCCCGTCGTGGGAGAGGGCTTTTGCAAAAGCATCTTTAAATTCGGCCAAATTTTTAGGCCGTGCGCCCTGTGCCCCCATGGCTTGAGCCATGGCCACATAGTCCGTTTCACGGAAAAAGTCGGTGAGGGCATAGCGGTCTTTATAGATGTAATGTTGCCATTGACGCGGCATGCCCAGGGCATGATTGTCTAAAATAACGGTAACGATGGGCATCTTATAATGAACCGCCGTGGCCACTTCATTCATATTCATATGGAAGGAACCGTCTCCGGTGACATGCACAATCTGCCGCTCCGGATAGGCCTTATAGGCGCCCATGGCCGCACCGTAGCCGAAGCCCATGGCCCCCAGACCGCCGGAAGTGATGAAACTCCGAGGCACGCTGCGCCCGCCATATTGAGCCGCCCACATTTGGTGCTGACCCACGTCGGTAACGAAAATGGCGTCTTCTTTCGCCAGCGCATGACACGCCTTCATCACATCCTGAGGCACCAGCGCCTGCTCGTCACTCTCCGGATCAAAGTCTTGGGCCTGCATCTCAGAAAGCGCTTCCAGCCAAGCACTGCGGTCTTTTTCGTCAATCATAGGCAGCAGCCGATTCAGCACTTCCCGAGCATCGCCTACAATGGTTTGATCCACCGCCACATTTTTATTGTGTTCCGACGCATCAATATCCACATGAATGATGTGGGCGTTGGGTGCAAAGGCTTTCACATTCAGCGCCACCCGGTCGGAAAAACGGGTGCCCAGAGCGATGACCAAATCACAGGCCTCCACCGCCATATTGGAGCTTTTGCGTCCGTGCATGCCCACCATGCCCAAATTAAGAGGATTTTCCGGATGCATAAGACCAATGCCCATCACACTGTGGAAAGCAGGAATCTGGCCGGCATCCATCATACGATTGAGGGCTTCCGACGAATTGGAAGAAATCAGCCCGCCGCCGGCATAAATCAGTGGACGCTGAGACTGATTGATGCGTTCGGCCGCTTCTTTGAGAGACGCTTCATTCAGCGCAGGGGTTTCTCGACGGAGCAGGTCCACAGGCTCATAATCTGCCAATTGGGCCGTCACGTCTTTGGGAATATCCACCAGAACCGGGCCTTTTCGTCCGGAATTGGCAATTTGGAAGGCTCTGGCAATGGTTTCCGCAAGATCTTCAGCATCCCGAACCACAAAATTATGTTTGGTAATGGGCATCGTGATGCCTGTAATGTAAATCTCCTGAAAAGCGTCTTTGCCGGTCAAGCTTTGCGCCACGTTACCGGTAATGGCAACAAGGGGCACGCTGTCCATATAGGCATCGGCAATGCCTGTCACCAAGTTGGTGGCCCCGGGACCGCTGGTTGCCAGTACCACACCGGTTTTTCCGGTGGCCCGGGCATAGCCGTTGGCCGCATAACAGGCGCCTTGTTCATCAACGGTAAGAATGTGCTCCAGTTCATCCTGATAATCGTGAAGGGCATCGTAAATATTAAGAACAGCCCCGCCCGGATAACCGAAAATAGTGTCGACACCGTGGTCAATAAGAGACTTGATTAAGATTTCTGAACCTGTATATTGCATAACCACACCTCTTCTCCTTCCTTAACTCGTGTAATGGTCCATACTATACAGACTTTCTCTAATCTTGTCAACTGTTATATAATAATAGTTTCGCTATTCTTTTTATAAGTTCATTTTATGTCCGTTTATTCTGCTTAACCACGCAATTTTTTATGCCTCATTCAAACAGATTGATTATTGTTTATTTTGTACAACGACAGATGTGTCACCTGATGCAAAACAGTTGTCTTTATGCAGGGGACGTATAGCCATACGAAACAACCCCCTCTTTTCTCCGCCCGTCATCTGCGTTATACTGGTAGCAACACCCGAAGAAACGGAGACATCCTTTATGACAGATGCCAATCATACTGTGAATCACCTACAACGTCGCATCATCGCCATTCACGACTTATGCGGCTTGGGACATTCATCTCTGGCTGTGGCCCTGCCGATTATTTCGGCCTTCGGCCATCAGGTGCTGCCTGTGCCCACTGCGGTGCTGTCCAGTCAAACCGACGGCTTTACAGACTACAGCCAGCACGATCTCACCGCCACCTTAAGCGACTACCTGACACATTGGCAGAAGGTGGGCGTTCGCGCCGACGCTTTATATTCCGGCTATTTGGCCAATCCCCGCCAAATGCAGCACGTGGCATTTTGCGCCCGCCACCTGCTGGCAGAACACGCTCTGGTCCTGATTGACCCCGTTTTAGGCGACGGCGGTCGGCTCTACAGCCATTTTGACCAAGAAATGGTGACCGCCATGCGCGAGCTCATTCGCTGCGCCCACATCATCACCCCCAATATAACCGAACTGTGCCTCCTGAGCGATTTAAATCCAGCCGTGCCCCTTTCAGATGCAGATTTGCGCGCCGCCGTGCGCCACCTTTCTGCAGAAGGGCCGAAGGTCGTGGTGGTGACCTCTTTCGCCTCTAAAGATAATGAGCTGCACACCCTCTGCTATGAACGCGCCGGCGACTGTTTCTCCGTTTTGAGCCAGCCGCGCATTCCGGCCCACTACCCGGGCACAGGCGATCTCTTCGCTTCAGTGCTTTTAGGCCGTCTGATGCAAGATGCGCCCCTTACCGATGCAGCACAAACAGCTTCCGCTTTCGTATCTCGAGCCATTGCCCTGGCACTGGAGGCCCGCACCCCGCCTCGCGAAGGTGTGCCCTTTGAAGCTTTACTTCATCCGTTATCCGGCGGTTTTTTTCCGAAACTTTCGGGTAAGTAATCAATAGCACGATATTATGGGAGGAAACAAGATGGGCAAAGCGTTTTATGGCGTTTACGACAACATCGCCGACACTTATGAAGCCGTACTGCATCTCATCGGCACCGGTCACAAAAAAGAACATATCATTGTGGTGATGAGTCCGACGGTCCCTGTGGGCCAATACCGGGATCTTGCCAAAGCCAAACGTGAAATTCGTCAAAAAAGCCTTTTGGAAACCGTCTTTCCCCTTTGCACCTTTCGCCCCGATACATGGGAAGACCTCAGTTCGGATATTCAGATGTTACTGAAACCCCATCACAACGCTTTGGAAGCAGGTAAAATTGTATTGCTTTTGCAAACGGAGGCGTAGTCATTGGGGCTATCATAGACGCCGATACACCGAATAGGCGAGCACCATGCGCGCGCTCGGCTCCAAATACATATAGGGCCCCGTCTTTCGGCCCTAATCCCATAAAAAAGCCGCCCTCAGGTCTTTACCTGAGGGCGGCTTTTTACACACACCGCTAACGCTGCAACACGAGCGCCACTTTATTTTTTTCAGTCCTTTTGGCAAGATAGGCTCGCCAATCTTCTTCGGTGCGTT
>JAEZVS010000127.1 GCA_023443145.1 Bacillota bacterium
GGACCATATTGGCCCATCGTTTTGCGCTGGCGGGGGCGGGCATTGGGGTCTTTTTCCTGCTGAAACGCCGTCCTTTGCCTGAGGGCATTTGCTGGTTGCGTATTTTACCGGTGGGATTATTTTATCCGGTGGGCTTTTTTATGTGTCAGACTTTGGGTCTGGCGCATAGTCCGTCAACAGTGGCAGGCTTGATCAGCGCCACCACACCTATCTTTACCATTATATTGGCATGGTTGATACTGAAAGAGAGATTGTCGCGGCGGCAAAAGCTTTGTTTGACTGTGTCGGTGGCAGGTTTGGTGTTTATGAATGTGATGAGCGGATCGGCCGAAGGCGTCGGCTGGACGGGTGTGATTTTTCTGTTTCTTTCGGTGCTGTCCACAGCGTTTTACCAAGTTTTCCTGAAAAAAGTTGTGGAACAGTTTGACCTGATGGATATTGTGCTGGTGATGACGCTTTCTGCCGCCGCGTTCTTTCACGTGGTATGGTTGGCACATTTTGGATTGGATGGGGGCCGTTATCTGTCTCCATTTACCCGGGAAAGCTATGTATTGGCCATGATTTATTTGAGCATCCCCTCTTCTTTATTGACCTCTTTTTTGGCAGCCTTTGCTCTTACAGAGCTGAGATCTTCCGTGGTGGGTATTTTTAACAACATTCCACCCATTGTGGCCATATTTGCGGGTTTCGCTTTTTTAGGAGAGCGCGTATACTGGTATCATCTGGTCGGAGTGAGCCTCATTATCATGGGGACACTTGCCTATAACTTCGCCGAGCAAAAACTGGGCTGAAGCGACAGACAACCAATTTATAGGAGGAAGAACGATGATTATTCGTAAAGATCAAATGGAAAAAGAAGTGCGCCCCAATCCTTTTGGTGGTGAAGGATCGCCTGTTTTTCATCATTTGCTGGACGCCTCTCTTTTAAAGGGTGAGGCTAAGATGTTCAACATTGTGGAATTTCAGCCGGGTGAATCTTTAGGCTGGCACGGTCACATTGATAATTTTGAGATCTATTATATCTTAGAAGGCCAGGCTTTGGTAAACGACAACGGTGAAGAATACGAAGTCTATCCCGGTGATCTTGTCTACACTGCCGATGGCGCCCATCACTCCATTCAAAACAACGGCACCGGCGTGATGAAAATGGTGGCCACGGTTATCTTTGAAAATAAAGCCGGCCAATAAAGCGTTGTATTGCTTTTTCGGTAGGAAGGCACGCTTTATATAGAGCGCTTTTCAGCGCCCTTTCTCAATCGTTGACTGAGAAAGGGCGCTTTTTAGTGCAAAAAAACCGCCTGCCCGGGCAGACGGCTACAGATATTCACTTAACAAATCGGTGCTCGTCTTTGACGAACACCACTGCCAGCACCAAGGCCACCAGCATAATGGCCGAGGCCAACGCAAAGGCGGCATGAAAGCCGTACATGGTGGATGTTTTAAAACCCAAATCCTGATGGGCGATGGTGAACATGGTCATGATGGTGATGATGACAGCTGTACCTAAAGAGCCGGCCACTTGACGAAGCGTGGTGGCGGCGGCATTCCCGTGAAACATTAAGTTTGGTGTTAAAGCATTGAGACTCCACGTATTCACAGGACCCATGACGACAAAAATCCACATAGCACGAAGGTTATAGACAAACATCAAATACCAAAAAGAGGTGTGCTCGTTAAAGGTGAGAAAGAGGGCGGTGCCTAAAAAAAGAAAGCTCAGGCCCACAATGGCAATTTTTCGTAATCCGTGACGGTCGAAAAGGGTGCCTACAAAAGGCGAGGCCACCATACCGAAGACAGCGGACGGAATAAAAATTAGAGTGGATTTAAAGGCGCTGTATTCCAACACTTGTTGCAGGAATACCGGTGTGGCAATGGTGCCGGCAATAAGGGCTGCGTTCAGGCTCATTCCGATGGCGGTACCCACGTTAAAAGAACGAAATTTAAATACATCCATGCGAATAAGCGGATCGTCAATGTGGGTCTGACGGCGGAAGAAGAGAATCAGAATGAGCACACCGAAGAAAAGCCCGCTCAATGTGAGGGGATGCAGCCAACCTTCGGTGCCGGAAATAGAAAATCCGAAGAGCACGCCACCAAAACCGAAGGTGGAAAGGGTCACGGACCACCAGTCCAAACTGGCATGACGGTTTTCGCCGATTTTCTTTAAAAAGATAAATGAGAGCAGCAAATCGCAGGCTAAGAGTGGGAGCATACAAATAAAGGTGGCATGCCAGCCCCAGTGATCAACAATGTAGCCGGCCAAAGGTGGGCCGATGGCGGGGGCACCGGCAAAGACGATGCCGGCATAACCCATGGCGGCGCCTCGTTTATGAGGAGGAAATACACTCATAATGGTATTGATTAAAAGGGGCAGCAGCACGCCGAAACCCAGCCCCTGTAAAATACGCGAGAACAGTAGGTGAAAAAAAGAGGTGCTTGCCGCAGCCAAAGCGGTGCCGGCAGAAAAAACCGCCATGGCAATCAAATAGAGCCGTCGGTTGGAAAAGCGCTCCGTTAAAAAGGCGCTGATGGGCACCATGATGCCGTTTACCAACAAGTAAATGGTGGTGAACCACTGACCTTGCGAAGCGGTAATGTGCATGTCGCGCATAATGGACGGCAAAGCAGGCGATAATATGGTCTGATTGAGGGAAGCGATGAATACCCCCAACAACATGAGCCCGATGGCCGTGAGCTCCTCTTTTTTTAATGAATCATCCATCAAAGTTTCTCCTCTGCAAAAAAAATAACCACGCTCAAAGCGCAGAAATGGGTGTCGCTCAATTGTACTTATTATGTTATACCCAAAATGTGCACATTTCAAGAGATAATTGTTTCCATACAAAGCTTTTAATAAGCTGCAATAAACATTCTTTATCTGTCTATCATCTGTCGATGCATGTATTGAGTGATGAGGGCATAGCTTTTCTGCCATGGTGTGATGAATGTATGTTGTGTTGATTCAGCGGTTGTGTAGATTTAGAAAAAGCATAAATTTCTTTATACTTTTCGTTGACAATACCCAAGGAAATCCGTAAGATGATAGATAAAATAATTTATGTAAAAAATTTTATGTAAATTATTTTATGCAACCAATGAAAGATGCAGGTTTTGTCTGCATCAACACCTATGAGGAGGAACAAATCATGGATCAAATGGAACAATTAAAACAAATCGTAGCGGAAAATTTGGGTTGTGATGCAGCTTCTCTCACAGAAACCACGCATCTGGCAGATGACCTGAATGCAGACTCATTGGATATGGTGGAACTGAGTATGGCGGTGGAAGAGGCTTTCGGCATCTCTTTTACCGATGAGCAATTGGCAACGGTGCGCACCTTAGGTGATATGAAAGTGCTTTTAGAAAATGCTTGAAGATGTACGGGCTTTAATGGCCGAATTTCGGGCGCTGGGGCTGGGAGAGATGCAGCTGGAGACGCCGGGATTGTCGCTGAAACTTAAGGCCGCCCTGTCTTATGACTCATCGCCGGCGCCGGTTGCAGTTGACGAGACGACGCCTGTCGTTGGCGCTATGCCGTCATCAGAGGCCGGCTTTTCTCGAAAAGAAAATTCCGCTGAGACAGGCAGTCTTTCAGGGACCACAGAGGTCGGTTCCGCAGATGATCTGACGCCGGTGCGCTCACCATTGGTGGGGGTGTGCTATTTGGCCGAATCTCCGGAGGCGGCTCCTTTTGTGAAAGAGGGTCAGCAGGTGGTTGCAGGAGATGTGCTCTGCACCATTGAGGCCATGAAAACTTTCAGCAACCTTACGGCGCCTGTTTCAGGGGTGGTGCGTCAAGTGCTGGTGGCCGATGGCGCGGCTGTCGGTGTGGATGATGTGCTCTTTACACTGGAGGCGCACCGTGATTAAAAAAGTGCTGGTGGCCAATAGAGGCGAGGTGGCGCTGCGCATTATTCGGGCAGCGGCAGAGAGCGGCATCCGTACGGTGGCGGTATGTTCCACTGCCGACCGCGGCGCTCTGTACACCCAGCTGGCGGATGAGTGTCTGACCGTCGGTCCGCCCAATCCGGCAGAAAGTTATTTGCATGTTGAGCGCTTACTGGATGCGGCCTGGGCCACAGATTGTGACGCCATCCATCCCGGTTACGGTTTTTTATCGGAAAACGCCGATTTTGCTCAAGCCGTTATTGATGCGGGATTTGTTTTTATCGGGCCGAAGCCGGATGTGATGGCCATCATGGGTGATAAGGCGCGGGCACGGACGTTGATGCGTTCGGCAGGGGTGCCGGTGGTGCCGGGATCTAACGGTGCGGTGGCAACAGTGGATGAGGCCTTGGCTGAAGCGGCCGCCATAGGATATCCGGTGCTTTTAAAGGCGTCGGCCGGGGGCGGCGGCCGTGGCATTCGACGTGTCAACGGGCCGGAAGAAATGGCCCAGGCATTTCACAGTGCCGCCCAAGAGGCATCTCACGCTTTTTCCGACGGGGCCCTCTATGTGGAAAAATACATCGTCAATCCCCGTCATGTGGAGGTGCAGGTGCTGGCCGACACTTTTGGACATGCGGTTCATCTCGGTGAACGGGCTTGCTCATTGCAGCTTTATGGTCAGAAAATGGTGGAAGAAGCGCCGGCTCCTCGGATTTCAGACGAGGTGCGCAACCGGCTTTTTGAAGCAGCCTTGCGGGCGGTGGAGGTTTCGGGATATGAAAATGTCGGCACGGTGGAGTTCATTTTAGATGAAGACGACCGGCCGTATTTTATAGAAATGAATACGCGCTTACAAGTGGAACATGCAGTGACAGAGATGGTAACGGGACTTGATCTGGTGCGGGCGCAATTTCGGGTGGCGTCAGGATTGGCATTGGATATTCAACAGGACGATGTGTCCATCTCCGGTCATGCGATGGAGTGCCGCATCATTGCGCGAGACCCGCTCAACAATTTTTTGCCGTCTACCGGAGAGGTATCGGCCATTTTCACCCCCGGTGGCCATTTCACCCGTTTTGACACCCATTTGCAGCCGGGTGCCCTTGTCACCCCTTATTACGACCCACTTTTGGCCAAGCTGATTGTGCGCGGCGAGGGGCGGTTGGATGCCATTCGGAAAATGCGCCGTGCTCTGGAAGAAACGGCCATTGAAGGGGTGCGTACCAATGTGGACCTGCTTTATACGATTTTTCACGACCATGCCTTTGTGCGCGGTCACTACGATACATCGTTTATGGAAAAGAACATCCGCCGTTGGGTGGAGGTAATGGAGACGACTGCCGATGAATTACGTCGAGCGACGCAAAAAAATATTTAGTTTGATTCACGCTCGCCGTGCAGCCAATCGCATTCGCGGCGCAGTGATGGGTGGACGTGCCGATCGCTGTGCCGACTGCGGTAAAAAGCTGGAGGGCGAAGCCGCGGCCTTAGCGTGCTGTCCGCATTGCGGTCATCACATGGCTCTTTCAGCAGAGGCGCATTTGCGCCGTCTGTTGGATGATTGTGAGCTATTGTCCCTGCCTCAGCCGCGGGTGAATCCTCTTTCCTTTCCGGGTTTTGAAGAAAAGAAAATTCGTCTGCAAGAAGAGACTGGTCTGGATGAGGCGGTGCTGGTGTCTCGCGGACGATTAGGCGACGAAAAGGTTATTGCTTTTGCGATGGACAAGCGCTTTTTGATGGGGAGCATGGGCATGGTGGTGGGGCATCGGGTGGCCCTGGCATTTCGTCTGGCTGTCGAAGAAGGCTTGCCGGTTTTGGGCATCACCGCCAGTGGCGGCGCCCGAATGCAAGAAGGCATTTATGCCCTTATGCAGATGGCCCACACCACGGCGGCGGTGCGCGCCCATTCTGACGCCGGTCTATTTTATACGTGCCTGATGACCGATCCCACCACCGGAGGGGTGTCGGCAAGTTTTGCCAGTTTGGCGGATGTGATTTTGGCGGAGCCGGGTGCGCGTATTTGTTTTACCGGGCGGCGTGTGATTGAAAGCACCATCGGTGAAAAACTTCCTGAAGGCTTTCAAAGTGCTGCTTTTGTGCGGGATCACGGCTTTTTGGATGACATCGTTTCACGACTGGATCAAAAAGATTATCTCACCCGGCTCTTTCATCACCACAGGAGGATGTCATGACCCAACCATCTCAATCGTCTGCGCCGAAGGCCGAAGAAACGGCCCCCTCTTTGGCCCAATTGCGTCTGGCTGCTGCCCGCGATGCGGCACGCCCCAAAGGGCTGGATTTTGTTCAGGCCCTCATTGACTCGCCGCTATATTTTGCAGGAGATCGCCATTTTGCGGACGATGCGTCCATAGTGGGCGGCGTGGGCGGCTTTATGGATCGACCGGTGACGTTTATTGCCATTGACAAAGGCCGTAATGTATCTGAAAGCATGACCCGTCATTTCGGCATGGTGCATCCGGAAGGCTATCGCAAAGCGCTGCGGCTTCTTCAGCAGGCGGAAAAATTTGGCCGGCCGGTGCTGACTTTTATTGATACGCCCGGAGCCTATCCCGGTGTTGGAGCTGAAGAACGGGGGCAGGCCTGGGCCATTTCCGAATTGATGAGCGCCTTTGCGGCGGCAACGGTTCCCACCATTGCCACCATCACCGGAGAAGGCGCCAGCGGCGGTGCGATGGCGTTGGCTCTTACAGATCGCCGGCTGATGTTGGAAAATGCCATCTTTGCCATTCTTTCTCCGGAGGGTTTTGCCTCTATATTATGGAAAGATGCATCCTTGGCGTCAAAGGCGGCCGAGCGTATGGGGCTTTGTGCCGAAGATATTATGGCTGCCGGGTTTTTAGATGAAATCATTGCAGAAGGACCGACAGATGACCGCACTTTTTCATCTTTGCGTGATGCCTTGACCCGCCATCTAAGTGAACTCTTGGCCCTTTCTCCTTCTGAACGCTTACAGATGCGCCGTCAAAAACTGGAGGTGGCCCCATGGGATTGACCGTTTTGGATGCCGCCTACACACCGGCAGATCATGTAGTGGACAACCATTATTTTATATCATTTATGGACACCAGCGATGAATGGATTCGCAGCCGCACAGGCATTGAAACACGTCAGTTCAGTAGGCGGCCGATGGTGGATTTTGCTGCGGAAGCGGCTCAAGGTCTGGATTTAACCCGGGCGGCAGGTTCCATTCGCTTGCTTTTGTGTGCCACCCTTTCGGCAGAAGTGGCTATGCCGTCGACGGCAGCGGCCATCCACGAACGTCTGGCATTGCCGGAAGACGTGTTTTCGGCAGACATCAACATGGCTTGTTCCGGCTTTGTGGGGGCGCTTATATTGGCAGAAGGCCAGTTGGCGCCGGGAGAGTGCGCTCTGGTGGTGGGGGCCGAGAAGCTTTCCGCCGTTACCGATGTGAGCGATCGCGGCACAGGTTTTCTCTTTGGCGATGGTGCCGGAGCGGTGTTGGTGCAAAAAAACAGAGCGCCGCGGCGGGCTGTTTACGGCACGTTGCCCGGAGAAGGCCTCACCCTTTCTCGAGACGGATTTGTGCAGATGGACGGCAAACACATTTATAAATTTGCCGTGTCGGCGGTACCTGAAATGATGAAGCGCCTTTGTCCTCAAGGTTTGGATGAGGTGGACCATGTGGTGCTGCATCAAGCCAATGCCCGGATTCTGGCCCAGGTGGCCCAAAAAACCGGCGGCGGCCATAAATTCCTGCAAAACATTCAATCTTGGGGCAACACCTCGTCGGCCAGTGTGCCCATACTCTTGGGCGAGGCGGCAGAACAAGGCATTTTCCAACAAGGGGATAACATTTTATTGGCAGGTTTCGGTGGCGGATTGACTTATGCCGCCACCCTGGTGACATGGAGGAATACATACATTGATGAATAGTCAAAAATGGCTGGGTACCGAATATCCTTTTATTCAAGGGGGCATGGCTCATGTGGCCACAGGCCGGTTTGCCGCGGCGGTATCTAATGCCGGCGGTTTGGGCACCATCGGCACCGGAGGCATGACGGCAGATCAGTTGGCAGAAGAGATTGCGCTTTGTAAGTGTCTGACCGACCGGCCTTTTGCGGTAAATGTGCTGATGATTCACTGGGAAATTGAAAAAATTGCCGATGTGGTGACGCAGGCGCAGGTGCCTTTTGTGACAACCGGTGCGGGAAACCCGGCTGAATATATGGCCCGCTGGCAGGCCGCAGGCATTCGGGTCATGCCAGTGGTGGGTTCGGCTGTGATGGCGCGTCGCATGGAAAAAATAGGCGCCGATGCCATTATTTGTGAAGGTCAGGAGGCGGGCGGCCACATCGGTGCCCTTTCCACCATGGTGCTTTTGCCTCAAGTGGCGCAAGCGGTGTCGGTGCCGGTGATTGGCGCCGGCGGTATTGCCACCGGAGAGCAGGTGCTGGCGGCAGAGGCGCTGGGCGCCTGCGGGATACAGATGGGTACGCGGCTGTTGCTTTCAGAGGAATGTCCTGTTCATCCGGCTTATAAAGAGCGGTTGCGTAAGGCCAAATCGTCACAGGTAACGGTGATCGGCCGCATTGGCGGCATGCCCACGCGCGTGTTGCAAAATGATATGACGCGCCGTTATATTGAGGCGGAAAAAAGCGGCGCCGATATGGAAACGCTGGAAAAATTTACTCTTTCCGCACTTCGACGTGCTGTGCACGATGGCGATATTCTGGAAGGATCGGTCATGTGCGGAGATGTGGTGGGCGCCATCGATGACGTAGTGCCTCTGGCAGATCTTTTTGCAGCGCTCTGGAAAGATTATAAGGAAAGGCGGAAAAATTTATGTGCGCAATAACCATTGGGCGACATCAGCTGACGCTGCCCCTTATTCAAGGAGGAATGGGCATTGGGGTGTCTCTTTCTGGGCTGGCGGGATCCGTGGCTCGGCGTGGCGCCATGGGCGTGATCAGCGGTGTGAATCCCGGCTATCGTGCCCCTGATTTTATGGATGATCCTCTGGCTGCCAATGAGCGGGTGTTAAAGGAAGAAATTCAAAAGGCCAAAGCCCTCTCTGCCAGTCGAGGGATGGTGGGCGTCAATGTGATGGTTGCCATGCGCCGCTTTCGCGAGATGGTGGTGGCGGCGGTGGAAGGCGGCGCCGATGCGCTCATCTGCGGGGCCGGCTTGCCGCTGGAATTGCCCTCTCTGGTACCCAAACAGGTAGCGGTGGCCCCCATTGTTTCCAGTTGGCGGGCATTGCGTTTGGTGCTCGACACCTGGCAGCGCCGCTATGATCGGCGCCCTGATTTCGTAGTGGTGGAAGGGCCGCTGGCCGGCGGTCATCTGGGATTTTCTGCCGATGAGGTGGCCACGTCTCGTTTAGAGAACATTGTGGCGGATATTCGCAGCCG
>JAEZVS010000106.1 GCA_023443145.1 Bacillota bacterium
AGACGAAATCACCAATTGAATACTCCCGGGTTACAAAATGACGAATGCGTTCATCAAACCCTTCGTAATGGCCACAAATAAAGGCCAGCTCTTTCTTTTGAGACAATTCTTTCGCAGCAGCCTGATCAAAAGGCATCCCTTGCGGGGTCAAAAGAATGATTTCTCTGTCCTCACGTTCATTGAGATTGCCAAGATGATCGCGCATCGCGCGAATAAGCGGTTCCGGCTTTAAGACCATTCCTGCTCCGCCTCCGAAAGGGGTATCATCCACATGGCGGTGCTTATCAAGCGCGTAGTCGCGAAAATTAACAACATTGAATGATAAAATTTCTTTGTCTCGCGCTTTTCCTAAAAGACTTTCTGAAAGCGGACCCACAAACATTTCAGGAAAAATCGTAAATATCTTAAAATGCATCATGAGAGCAATCCTTTAGGAAGCACCACATCCATACGCGCATCTTCAATGGTTACTTTTAAGACCACACTTTTTAACGCAGGCACATATATGGTCTGCCCGCTTTCTTGCGTCACCACATAGACATCATTCGCGCCGGGCTGCAGAACGTCCGTAATTTGACCCAAACACACATCATTTTCATAAACGAAAAGGCCCACCAAATCATCAATATAAAATCGATCATCGGGTAACGGAAGACGATCTTTTTTATCGATAACACAGTACGCACCGCGCAGCCCTTCTGCATCATTTGCAGAATTTATGCCTGTAAGCCTGACTAGAACATGCTTTTTATGAAAGCGAACACTTTCAATATCTCTTTTCATCAGCCGTCCTCGGCAGTCCAGTTCAAGACACGTCAATTTAGAAAAACGGTGAGGATCATCCGTCATCGGCAAAATCTTAACTTCTCCATGCACTCCGTGAGGCGCCGTGATTTGCCCGATACGAACCTTATCCATGTGCTTTGTTAATAGCAATGACACGACCATCTTCAATAACCACTTCGCAATTGATTTTATCGTCGAAAGAATCGCCTACGGCCAATTCACTCACGAAATTGCCTTCACCGGTAGTTACCAAGGTGCCATTCTCCATATCATCCACCCCATCACGGGTAGCCACCAATTGATCGCGATAAACCATGATTTTTTCACGTTCCAAATTGAATTGTTGACGCATGGATTCAATTTGCGGATGAGCCTTCAATGTCAATTCCGTCATAGCCTTGTCCATTTGTTTGTCAAAATTCGCCAACTCTTCGTCCAACTGTTTAATCTGGACATCTACTTCTGCCGCAGCCTTGGCTTTATAAGCCGGCGTCACCACTTGCTTATAGGCCACTTTGCCCATAATTGTTATTTTTTGTTCGTTCATAAAATCTCCTTTCAGACTCATGCAAAAAAATCCAGACCACCGCCAGGTAATCTGGATAAGCATTAATCTATAATTTCAACATATACCTTTTTATTTCGACGTGCGCCACAGGATTTGAGCACGGTG
This sequence comes from Bacillota bacterium, assembly GCA_023443145.1. Classification (GTDB taxonomy): domain Bacteria; phylum Bacillota; class Peptococcia; order Peptococcales; family Peptococcaceae; genus Peptococcus. The sequence continues at coordinate 1,460 of JAEZVS010000106.1, forward strand.
CGTAAAGCATTGGCAATACGTCCGTGCTTGCCAATAATTCGCCCCATGTCATCACCGGCCACTTTCAGCACTACTGAAATGCGGCGTTCGTCTTCGTCTACTTTTACATCGACTGCTTCAGGATGAGCCACCAATGCACATGCAATATGCCGTACCAATTCGGTCATCACCATCACAACTTTCTCTGATTATTTTCGAACACCGGCACGTTTGAACAAACTGCGCACAGTATCAGACGGTTGCGCACCGGTTGCCAACCATTTTTGAGCCTTTTCTTCATCGATTTTCACATCGGCAGGATTGGTATTGGGATTGTAATAGCCGATTTCTTCAATAAAGCGACCATCACGTGGCGCACGGCTGTCTGCAACCACAATGCGATAAAAAGGTTTCTTTTTAGCACCCATTCTTTTTAATCTGATTTTTGTAGCCATCTTTCTCACCTCCTAAAATTAATATCATCACGATAAGCCTAAGAAAGGCAATTTCCGTTTTTTGCTTTTACCTGCAGCCATTTGCGAAAACTGTTTCATAAGTGCTTGCGACTGTTCAAACTGCTTGATCAGACGATTCACATCTTGTACTTTTACCCCGGAACCGGCTGCAATGCGCTTACGCCTGGAGCCATTAATAATTTTTGGGTTTTGTCGCTCAGCTCTGGTCATCGACAATATAATGGCACGGTTCTTATTCATACCCTGAGCATCAATTTTTACATTTTTGAGGGCTTTTTTGTTCAAACCCGGAACCATTTCTAAGAGCTTGTCCATGTCCCCCATTTTTTTCATTTGCTCCATTTGCTCAAGATAATCATCAAAAGTATATGTGGATGATAATATTTTATCTTGTAGCGCTTTGGCTTCTTTTTCATTAAAAGCCTCTTGCGCCTTGTCAATGAGGGTCAGCATATCCCCCATGCCCAATATGCGATTTGCCATGCGATCCGGATAGAAGGGCTCGAGGGCATCAAGCTTTTCACCCATACCCACAAATTTAATATCGGTATTGGTGATCGACTTGACTGAAAGTGCAGCACCGCCTCGTGTATCGCCAT
>JAEZVS010000016.1 GCA_023443145.1 Bacillota bacterium
TGAGCACGGTGCTTTCATTGAAAGATTTTGATGACCGTTTCCTCACCTTTGTCACCCGTCGGGGTCAAGTGAAGAAAACGGCAATTAAAGAATACGACACCAACCGCAAAGACGGAATTTTGGCCATGAAAATGTCTGACGATGATGAATTGATGAGGGTGGTTCTCACATCCGGAAACGACGAACTGATATTGGTGACTGCCGGTGGTCAAGCCATACGTTTTCATGAAAAAGATGTGCGCCCCACTGCGCGCAATACGTCCGGTGTGAAGGGCATGGATATTGCCGATGACGACACTGTGGTGGGCATGGATAATGTTCAATCGGATGCTTCTCTTTTGGTGATCACCGAAACAGGTCATGGCAAACGCACCGGTCTTTCTGAATATCACTTACAAAAACGCGGCGGCAAAGGGGTTTTGACCATTCGATTCGGCAGAAACGGCAGCCGCTTGGCGTCATCAATGGTGGTGCGAGACGGCGAAGAAGTGATGGTCATTTCTCGAGAAGGCACGTTGATTCGCTTCTTTAGCAACGACATATCAAAAATTGGCCGGGCTACCCAAGGGGTCACCATGATGCGCCTGGATGATGGTGATGAAGTGATCGGTATGGCGCGTATTTTAGAGGATGAGTAAATCCGGATGCCGTCCATTCATACAAGCAAATCGGAAGAGTGCCGTCAATGTGTTGTGGGATGAAGTAATGGCAATATGTGCTCCGAACGATCGTTGCTGATTTTTGCCCTGCGCCGGTGTTTCACGTGAAACGGCGCGGGGCTTTTTACATAATATGTGTATGTTGCTGTTGTGGTGTGCGTTTATCTGCTAAAAGAAAGTTTCGTATCAATCATGCACCGAGGGGTGCTTGTCTTGAGATCTGCAAGTTTGTTCATTGAAGGGGAGTCCAAGATGTTAGAAAACGATACCATTACCCAGATTGTCACAGCACCGGGTCGAGGGGCTGTGGGCATTGTACGCTTGTCGGGTGATGACGCTTTGACCATTGCTCAAAAAATCTATGATGGTCAGAGTAGGCTGACTGAGGCGGCAAGCCATACCATTCATTACGGCTGGGTGTGCCGTCCCGATGGTACGCGGGTGGATGAGGCACTCTTTATGGTTATGCGCGCCCCCCGTTCTTATACAGGCGATGATGTTGTGGAAATTCAGTGTCATGGAGGATCGGTGGCCACCGGAGAAGTGCTTCGATTGACCATGCTTGCTGGAGCGCGGGCAGCGGAGTCCGGTGAATTTACACGTCGTGCTTTTTTAGCAGGAAAACTGGATTTTACCCAGGCGGAAGCCATTATGGACTTGGTCGATGCCCGCACCTCGGAGCGTTTGGCGTTGGCAGCCAATCAAAAAGGCGGCGCACTGCAAGAAAAAATTGAGAGCGCTCGTGCCGATGTATTGGCCCTTATCGCCTACATTCAAGCCGATATTGATTATCCGGAAGATGATATTGAGCGTCTTACAGAAAATGAATATGTGGTGCGTGCCCAAAAAATTGAAGAGAAATTGCGTGCCCTCATTGCCAGCAGCGCTCGAGGACGGCTTTATCATGAAGGATTGGTGGTGGCCATTTTGGGGCGGCCCAATGTGGGTAAGTCCAGTTTATTTAATGCGCTGGCAGGGCGAGAATCGGCCATTGTCACGAATATTGCCGGAACAACCCGCGATGTGGTGCGTGAAGACATCCAATTAAACGGCTTTCCCATTCGCATGTGGGATACAGCCGGTATAAGGGAAACAGACGATGTGGTGGAAGCCATCGGCGTGGATCGCGCCCGTGCTGCGGCTCAAGAGGCGGACGTGGTGATTTATGTGATGGATGATGCCTGTGATAAAGCATCTTTCAAACAAGATCATGACATGATCAAAGAATTGAAAGCCTCTTCGCTCATTGTGGTGCGCAATAAAATGGATTTGGTGGATGACGCTGAGGCGGCAAAAAACAAATTCATCGAGGGTTTTACATCTCCCCCTCTTCCTATATCTGCCAAGACAGGACAGGGTATTGATGTTTTAAAAGATCAGATGCTGGCTATAGTGCAGGATCAGGCGCCTATGAGTGCCGACGGTTTTTATGTCACCAATTTGCGCCATTTGACGCATCTCGAATCTGCCGCCGACGACTTGGCACAGTTTCAGCGTGATGTGATGGCTCAGATACCGCCGGATCTTACTGTCATTGCTTTGCAACATGCTTGGGATGGGTTAGGTCTTATCACCGGGGCCACCGCAGCCGATAATCTCTTAGATGAAATATTTTCCAAATTTTGTTTGGGTAAGTAAAAGCTGCGTGTGTGCGGCCGTATTGCTTTACAAGGCCATATATTATTTGTACAACACTTAATGAAAGAAAGCGGCTTTTGTTTCACGTGAAACATCTTTGCTGTTTAAAACAGATTCAATAGGTTTCTAAAAAAGAGCAACCAATTTCGATAAGCCACCTTATTAGCCGAGAAGACATGAAAGATATGTTAGGAGAGACAAGTTTTGAGTAAAAAGCGACAATATGACGTCATCGTGGTGGGTGCAGGTCATGCCGGCATTGAGGCGGCTCTGGTTTGCGCGCGCCGCGGCTTGGAGACGCTTATGGTCACGGTGAGCATAGATCATGTGGCGTTGTTGCCGTGTAATCCTTCCATTGGCGGGCCCGCTAAGGCACATTTGGTGCGGGAAGTGGATGCCTTGGGCGGCGCCATGGGAGAAGTGGCCGATCAGGCACACATTCACATGCGCATGCTCAACACCGCCAAGGGTCCGGCGGTGCATAGTCTGCGCGCCCAGATGGATAAAGACCTTTATCGTCGATTGATGACACAACGCATTCAATCGACTCCGCATTTGGATTTAAAAGAGATCATTTGCGAAAAGCTTTTGATCGAAGACGGGCGTGTGGCCGGGATGGTTGATCAAACCGGCGGTCAATGGCAAGCAAAGGCGATTATTTTATGCACAGGGACTTATTTAAATGGCGAGGTGGTGATCGGCGATTATGTGCGGCCAAGTGGGCCCAATGGACAAATTGCACCGCAAGCTTTGTCGCACCATTTGCGTGCCCTCAACTTGCCCCTTCTACGGTTTAAAACCGGAACGCCCCCACGAGTAGATGCCCGAACGGTTGATTTTTCTAAAATGGAACGCCAGGATGGCGACGATGAGCCACGCTATTTTTCTCATTGGCATCATGTGCCCAACAATTTGCCGCGTATGGCCTGTCATATGACGTATACCAGCGCTCAAACGCATACCCTCATTCACGAGCATCTGCATTTGAGTCCTATGGCGCAAGGCTTGGTAACGGCCACACCGCCAAGGTATTGTCCCTCCATTGAAGATAAAATCGTCCGCTTTAGTGATAAGAGCCGGCACCAACTTTTTATTGAACCTGAAGGTTTAGAAACCACCGAATGTTATATTCAGGGTTTTGCTACCTCCTTGCCGCAGACGGTGCAGGATGAACTGGTGCAATCACTGCCGGGATTAGAGAACGCTGAAATTGTGCGTTATGGTTATGCCATTCAATATGATCTTATTGATCCCACTGCTCTCCATCCGACGCTGGAAGTGAAAGAAGTGCCCGGTCTCTATTGCGCCGGACAAATTAATGGGTCATCAGGCTATGAAGAAGCGGCGGCGCAAGGCATCATGGCCGGCATTAATGTGGCGCAGGCCTTAAGCGGCGGTGAACCGGTGATTTTGGGCCGGCATGAAGCATATATTGGCGTTTTAATTGACGATTTGGTGACCAAGGGCACCAATGAGCCGTATCGCATGCTCACCAGCCGCAGTGAATTTCGGCTTCTCCTGCGCCAGGACAATGCCAATTTGCGGCTTACGCCGTTGGGACGCAACCTGGGGCTTATCGATGATGAAAAATGGCAGGCCTACGAAGAAGAAGTGGCGGCTGTGGAAGCGGAACTGGACCGTCTCAAAGAAACGTTGGTACCGGCTGCGGATCAAAAGGTGAATGAATTTTTGGAAGCAACGGGCAGCACAGCCTTAAAGCAATCCATTTATGCCCTTGAGTTGTTGCGCAGGCCGGAAGTTCATTATCGGGATTTGGTTCAACTGGGCTATGGGAATGGGTCCCTTCCTCCGGAAGTGACCAATGAAGTGGAAACCATGACCAAATATGCCGGGTATATCGCCAAGCAAAAAGACCAGGTGGCACGCATGGCGAAGTTGGAAGAAAAAGAATTGCCGCAGGATATAGACTATGCGGCCGTTCGCGGTCTGCGGACCGAGGCGGCTCAAAAGCTCGCGAATATCCGTCCTTCTACGGTGGGTCAGGCCAGCCGCATTTCCGGCGTGAATCCGGCGGATGTATCGGTGCTTTTGGTGCATTTGGAGCAACGCAGACGCTGGTCGTAAAGCGTTGTTTCACGTGAAACAAAAAAAGCATTTTGTTGAAGAGAAAACGATATGGAGGACGGCCCTTCATTGTAAAAAACCATGTGCAAGCGCCTACAACAGCCGGTGCATCACGCTGAGGCGAAATGGATTGGTGGCATTTTTTGCCGCAAGAGCATGTTGGTCTCATAAATTTGTAGAAAGGAGCCTTCTATATGACTGTCGGCAACATTTTATCGGTCTTTCGGACCTACAATCTTTCAATTTCGACAGAACAGGCACAATGCTTTCATATATATTTGCATCGTCTTCTAGAAGTCAATCAACAAATGAATCTCACCGCCATCACCAACCCTGAAGATGTGTTGCGCCGTCATTTTCTGGACTGTGCGCTTTTGTTGAGGGATGTGCCTAAGGACGCGCAGCATATTTTGGATATTGGAAGCGGCGCCGGTTTTCCGGGCATGGTTTTGGCTATATTACGTCCCGATTGGCAGATCACCTGTATGGATGGTTTGGATAAGCGGGTGGTTTTTTTATCCGCCCTTGCTGTAGAACTGAATCTCATCAATGTTCGTGCGATCCATGCGCGTGCGGAAATGTTGGCCAGAGACAGTGCCCATCGGGCGCAATATGATGTGGTCACCAGCCGGGCGGTCAGTGATTTGTCGCGGCTTTTAGAATGGTCGGTACCTTTTTTGCGTATGGGCGGATCGGTTCTGGCGATGAAAGGTCCTCATGTCCGCGACGAAGTGGCCTCGGCCCAACGGGCAGCCGAGGTGTTGGGCGCGTCGCCGGCAAGGCTGCGCTTTTTTGAAGTATCGGGTGAAGCTCGGTCCGTGGTCCGTTACGACAAAATATTGCCCACTGCTGATCGTTTTCCTCGACAGCCCAAAGCGATTCGAAGCCGTCCTCTTTAAAGAGGACGGCTTCTTTGTTTCACGTGAAACAGCGTCCGGTCAATATAAGAAACCGCCTTTATGGTACAGATCTTTTTCCCTTGAAAGATATATTATGCACGTGGATGGCTTTAAAAAAATGTCTTTCTTTAAAAATGAACATTTTATGTTTTTGAGGCCTGGTGAAGCCCTCTGATTCTGCCGCCATTCATAAATTTACTTTTATTGATAAGGAATTTTCGTTATAATGAAGGCAATGAGGTGATCTCAATGACGAATGTAATGGCTGTGGTCAATCAAAAGGGCGGGGTGGCGAAAACCACCACTGCCGTGAATTTGGCAGCGGCTTTAAAAAAACGAAAACAAAAAGTGCTTTTGATGGATTTTGATCCTCAGGGCAACGCAGGCAGCGGTCTGGGTGTACATGTGGACGAAGGCGCCCCCTCTCTTTATGATGCCCTTATCGGCGAGGCCGGTCTCTTAGATATTTTAGTGCGCGGCAAAAAATTGGTACCGGATGTGCTGCCGTCTACGGTGGATTTGGCTGCGGCCGAACTGGTGCTGAGTGACCGGGAAGATCGGGCCTTTGTGTTGCGCCGGCTCTTGGCGCCCATATTGGCGGTTTATGATTATGTAATCATAGACTGCCCCCCTTCTTTGGGTATTTTGACGGTGAACGCTCTCACTGCCGCCAATCGTCTATTGGTGCCTATTCAATGCGAGTATTATGCCCTGGAAGGCTTAAGTCAGCTCATGGATACCATTGCACGCATTCAGGAAACCACCAATCCCGATTTGGAAATCGGCGGCATTTTAATGACCATGCACGATGCACGCATGAAGCTTTCCCGTCAGGTGGTGGATGAAGTACGCCGTGCGTTTGGTCCTAAGGTGTTTCAAACGGTTGTCCCTAGAAATGTAAAACTTTCGGAAGCACCCGGTTTTGGTCAGAGCATCATTGAATATGAACCCCTTTCAAAGGGTGCGCGGGCCTATATGGCTTTGGCGAAGGAGGTTTTGGATCGTGACAAAATCTAAAGGCGGTCTGGGCAGAGGCTTGGAGGCGCTGATTCCTAATTTTGCACCGGCAGAAGAAACGCCGGTCGTTGAAAAACCGAAAAAAAAATCTGCACAAAGGAAGAAAACAACCAATAGAACTTCTCCTAAGAAGGCAAATCGGTCTTCTATAGAGGACATGTCTTCTAATATGGCTACAGAAGAAATTCTATATTGCCCGGTGTCGTCCATTCGCCCCAATCCGGATCAGCCGCGGCGTCATTTTGACGAAGAGACGCTGGCGGAGCTTTCCGCTTCCATCAAGGAAAATGGCATTTTATCGCCGCTTTTGGTGGTGGCCATGGACGAAGGTTACATGCTCGTGAGCGGCGAGCGCCGTTTGCGTGCCGCTAAGTTGGCCGGATTGGATCAGGTGCCTGTGTTGGTGCGTGACATGGACGATCGGGATCGAGCCAGGCTGGCGCTGGTGGAGAATGTGCAGCGCAGCGATCTGTCGGCCTATGAAGAAGCCCAAGCCTACGAGCATTTGATGCGCGCGTACGGATATTCTGCTGCCGATTTGGCCGATCGGGTGGGCAAGAGCCGTCCGTATGTGGCCAATTTGGTGCGGCTTTTACAGTTGCCTCAAGAGGTGTTGACTCTCTTGGCTGCGGGAGAAATCAGTGCCGGCCATGCGCGGGTGCTCCTCCGTCTGGAAGATGCCGGCCTGCAACGAGATTTGGCAAAAGATGCCGCTGACAGCGGTCTATCGGTGCGGGCTTTGGAAGCGGTGGTGGCGGATCTTTTATCCACCGACTGGCCGGAAGTAGAAACAAATGTTTCTGAACATATCACCGAAGTGCAGGCCCACACACGGAGCCATAATCGATGGCAACCGGTGGCCATGCAACTTTCAGAAAAACTACAAACAAATGTGCGAATTACAGGGAGCGGCAAACGGGGACGTCTCACCTTGGAATTCTATGGTGAAGAAGACTTGATGCGTCTTTTTGATGTATTGGGTATAGAACTGAGATGAAGAGACTGCATGACTGGGATGTGATGGTGGTGGGCGGAGGCGCTGCCGGTATGATGGCGGCGCTGGCAGCGGCGCGTTCAGGCGCTCGGGTACTGCTTTTAGAGCGACAAGCCCGCCTGGGAAGAAAGCTGGCAGCCACCGGCGGGGGTATGTGTAACCTATCCCATCAGGCGGTGGATGTGGGCTCTTTTCATAGCGCCAATCTGTGGTCGGTGGCGCAGGTGTTGCAGCAATTTAACGAAAAAGACACGCTTCACTTTTTTGAACACTTGGGGGTGCCGACTTATTTAGATGATCGCGGCCGTTATTATCCTTATGCGCGGAAAGCCGCTGCAGTGGTGGATGCGCTGCGTCTGGCACTTTTAGATGCAGGTGTTTCGGTCAAAACAGACTGTATGGTCAGTCGCCTTAGCTGGTCGTCGGAGGGCATAGATGTGTACCCGGCTGAATGGCAGCCGGATGATTTGTCTCCGGTAGATGACGGGTTTTATCGGGCCCCTGCGGTGGTGATGGCTGCGGGCGGAGAAGCGGCCCCGGGTTTGGGGGGCAGCAATTGGGGTTTGGCGGTGATGGCTTCATTGGGCCATGCGGTTTATCCCACCCGACCCGCTATTGTGCAGCTGATCAGTGACGATACGTATAAAAAATCCTTGGAGGGCCTGCATTGGGAAGTGTCGGCCCGGCTATTGAACGGTCAGGGGGCTCTTTCAGCTGAAAGCAAAGGTGAGGTTCTTTTTACTGCCTACGGTCTTTCAGGTCCGGCGGCCCTTGATCTTTCTCATGAGGCAGGGGCTCTTTTGGCAGAAGGTGTGCACCCGCCGCTGCATCTATGTCTCCTGCCGGAATGGAACGAAAAAGATTTGCGTGCCCACTTGATTATGCGTCGAGAAAATCTGGCCGGTCGAGAAGTGGGAGATTTCTTTATAGGGCTGTTGCCGCGTCCTTTGGCTATGGCGGTGCTGAATCGTGCTGAGGTGGGGCGAAAAAATGCGCCGGTGTCGTCTTTAAGCGACGTTGTGTTGGGGAGACTGGTTCATCATCTTCTTTCCTACAGCCTGAATGTAACAGGAACGCGCGGCTTTAAAGAGGCTCAAGCCACAGCCGGTGGCGTGGATTTAAATGAGTTTGATCCTGAAACGCTTATGAGTTGGCGTTGTCCCGGACTTTTTGCTGCAGGTGAGGTGCTGGATGTGGTAGGCGATTGCGGCGGCTACAATTTACAATGGGCATGGTCCAGTGGCCATGTGGCCGGTGAGGCTGCGTCAGCCTGGGCAAAAATGAAAAATTTTCTTTGAGGTGAAGCTATTATGGCTTTATTAGATTGTCTCTTCGATGGAATGATGGGTATTGTGCGGTTCTTTTTGCCCGATGCATGGTACCTTTTTTCATCGGATGAGGATGATTCGAAATAAACCGATGCTGTTGGGCGCTGGTCTTAACGCTGTTGTGTTTTCGCTAGGGCAGCGATCTGAAGAACGATGGATGCTTGCGAAAGGAGACATGCTATGAGTTGGTGGGATATTGTTATTATTATATTCATTGCGCTGGCTATTTGGCGCGGATATCATAAAGGGCTTATGCTGCGTTTGGGCGGCTGGGTCGGCGGTCTGCTCATGTTTTTTGTGGTGCTCTACAATTTAGGTGCAGTCGATCGTGCGTTGAGTCCTCATGTGAATGGACGTAAGATGGTAAAAGAATGGCTTTACAACTATCTCACCCGCCGGGCAGAGCAGGGCCATGGTCTGATCGATGTATCCGAATTGCATGATCTCATCAATAGACTGCCCATGCCGGCAGAAGTGGAAAGCCATCTTCTGGAGCAATTGAACAACACCACACAAGCGGCCTCTCATCAGGCTTACCTTTATGTGTCGCAGTGGCTGGCGGTGCCTGTGTGGCAGGTTTTGCTTTTGGTGGGAACTTGGGCGGTGGGTCTTTTTGGGCTTTATGTCCTAAGTCGTTTGCTGCGCATGGGGGTGCGACGAGTCCCTAAGTTGGAAACCATAGATCGCTTTATGGGCGCTATATTCAGTGCTTTTTTCAGCCTGGTGATGATCGGCTTAATCGGTATGGTTTTGAGTGTGTTTTCCTCCCATGAGGTGATGTTGGCGGTCAACCAAAGTTTTTTTGCAGAGGGGTTGGAAAAACTGATAAAAATCTTAGTGGGATTTGCCAACCCGTTGGCCTAGCTGAAGGGCTTAAATATGAGAAAGGAGATGCAGCGTGTTATTAGTTGATGTTGCCCCGACTGCTTCGAAGGTGGCGGCAGGGGCAAAGGATGCAGCGGATAAAGGCGTAGATGCCGCTGCCCAAGAGTTGAGTATTTTAGCCCAAGTGTTTTCTAAAGAGCAAATTGCGCATTACATTTTCGTGGGCATTCGCATTGCCGTGTTGCTCCTGATTATTTTTGTATGCTGGCGGATCATTCGTTTTGCATTGCATCGCTTTATGAAAAAGCAAACCGTGCGGGCAGGTCGAGGCGCCACCCGCGAGATGACCACCATGGGGCATTTGTTTGACAGTATTTTAAGCTATACGATGCTTTTTTTCGCCATCGTAGGCATGATGTCCATCGTGGGCTTCGATATGCGGGGTCTGGTGGCGTCGGCCGGAATCGCCGGGGTGCTGGTGGCTTTTGTTTCGCAGTCCATAATAAAAGACTGGGTGAACGGTCTCTTTATTATTTTAGAGCATCAACATCAAGTGGGTGAATGGGTGCGCATAGGCACATATGAAGGCGAGGTGCTCTCTGTGGGCATACGATCTACGGTGGTGCGCACATGGAAAAATGAAACCATTTACATTCCCAATGGCAGCATCACGCAAGTGGTGAACTTGAGTAAGGTGCCGCAGCGCGGTGTGTTGGACATCGGTGTGGGCTATGAAGCCAGCAACCAAAAGGCAAGAGCGGTGTTGCAGGAAGTGTGCGACCGTCTCAATCAGGAATGCCGTGAAGCACTGGCCGAACCCATCGCCATCTTAGGCATTCAGGATTTGGGCGCCAATGCAGTGGTGTGGCGCGTTGCCTTTACAGCAACAGACCAGGGGCATTTTGGGGTGTTGCGCCGTTTGCGCGCCGAAATGAAAGATGCTCTGGATTCTGCGGGGATCTCCATACCTTATCCCCAGCTTACGGTACACCATGAAGGACCTCTGCCGGCAAAGGAGAATGATGATGCCCATTGATATTCATGAACAAGATATACTCACCTTCCGCAAAAAACACGCCTGTGGCGATGCGCGTTGGCAGGTGCTGCGCACGGGGATGGATTTCCGTCTGCGTTGCTTGGGATGCGACCACGAAATTTGGCTCAGTCGTGTAAAGGTGGAAAAGGCGCTAAAAAAAATAGAGCGTGACGGAACGACGGTAAAAAAAGAGAAAATTGTGCGTCGTAGTGAATAACGGCGCAAGTCAGAGGGTATAAAATAAACAAGGCTTATTGACATTATAAATAAACTTAGAAAGGATGGTCCTATCCATGAGCCACAAAGAGGAACACAATTATGTTGAAGACCGCGATGCTGTCGCGAAAGACCCGACTGCCATCGGTGCACACCGTGAAGATGATGATTTTTCGAATTTGCCGCGGAACGAAAAGACGGAAAATGAAAAACTTCGCACCAAAGACGTATCGGAAGCCATGGGTGACGAGCACATGGACATTGGAGAAGCCGATCATTTAAACAGCGGTAATGCCTTCGATACCACCATTGGCGACCCCACTATTTTGGGGCCGAAAGGCGACTGATTGACGCAACCATCGGCCTAATGGCCGATATTTTTTTATTGATCGACGGAAGGGAGAATACAATTGCAGGTATTGATTTCTAAATTTTATGAAACAGTTTTCTCTGTTCTGCCGGTGACGCTATTGGTGCTTGTGCTCAGTTTTTTTGTGGTGCCCATGGACCAGGAAATGCTCTTACGTTTTATTTTAGGAGCCACCTTGATTATTTTAGGTCTATCCATCTTCTTATTTGGCGTCGATTTGGCCATCACGCCTGTGGGTAATGCCATGGGCAGCGCCTTGGCGCGCAAAAAGAATGTGGCCCTTTTAATTGGGGCAGGGCTTATTTTAGGCTTTTTCATTAATATTGCCGAGCCTGACCTTTTGGTGGTGGCCTATCAAATACGCGATGTCACCGGAGGACTCTTGTCGGCGGTGAGCATATTGCTGGTGGTTTCTCTGGGCATTGGGGTGATGGTCGCCGTCGGGCTTTTGCGCATTGTGTTGCAGGTGACATTAAAAAACGTGCTGTTGGTGATATATCTGGCGGTATTGGTGTTGGCTGTTTTTGCACCGCGTGACTTTTTAGGCATTGCCTTCGATACCGGCGGAGCCACGACCGGGTCCATGACCGTTCCTTTTATATTGGCTCTGGGTATGGGTGTCAGTCAGGTGCATGGGGGCCGGCGCGCAGAAGAAGATAGTTTCGGCTTAACGGCGGTGGCTTCCGGAGGCCCCATGCTGGCTGTATTTTCCATGGCCTTGATCGGCGGATTGGGAAGCCTTTCAAGCGCTTCGTTAAGTGAAGAGGCGTCGCTCGCGTCGGGCGTTATAGAACCTTTTGTTGCGGCGTTTCGCACCTTGGGGCTGGAAGTGCTGATGGCCATTACGCCTCTTATTCTGATTACACTCATTGCCCAAAAAACGCTTTTACATATTGGCCGCCGCACCTTTCGGCGCATATTAAAGGGCTTTCTTTATACATTTTTCGGTTTTGTTCTCTTTTTAACAGGCGTGAATGCCGGTTTTATGGAGGCCGGAAAGCACTTAGGTGATGCGCTGGTGTTTTTTTACCCGGGCGTGGTGATCGGCGTCGGGGCCGTCATTGGTCTTTTGGTGATTTTAGCGGAACCGTCCGTACACGTGCTGACCATGCAAGTGGAAGAGGCCAGCGGCGGTGCCGTGAAGCGCTCCGCCATATTGGTGGCCTTGGCCATCGGGGTCTCATTAGCTATAGGGCTTTCTATTTGGCGCATCATTACACCGGGTATTGAGCTGTGGCATCTCTTGCTTCCAGGCTATGTGATTGCTCTGATTCTTTCGCGTCTGGCGCCGCCATTGTTTGTGGGCATTGCCTTCGACTCCGGCGGCGTGGCATCGGGGCCGATGACGGCCACTTTTGTGCTGGCTTTTGCTCAAGGTGTCGCCGGGGCTTCTTCCGGCAGTATGAGCTTGGTGGATGCATTCGGTGTGATTGCTTTGGTGGCGCTGACCCCCATCATAGCTTTGCAGGTTTTCGGTTTGATTTATGCCCGTAAAGAGCGGGCAGGAAGGAAAGAAAACAATAGAGAAAGCCGGCTCGCTGACGAAAAAACGAAGAGCATTGCTGAAAAAGGAGAAGGTTCTGACGAAGATTTTTTTCAGCAAGGTCAGCAAGATGAGCGCCAGCCGGAAGGACCGATTCCGGGAAAAAGAGATTTATCATCTGAAACGGATACAGATGATAAGCCCCCCGCATCAGAGACTGAGGAATCGGTCGGAAGCGAACGCCTTGGAAGCGGCGATTTAAAAGAGAGTTGCAAAGGAACGGAGGCCCCATCTCAGCCGCCATCGGAAGATGGTGGCGAGTTGCCGATGCCATCCGATTTATCTGCAGACGACGAAGGAAAGGAGTCATCATGCCCTGCCCATACCATCTGACATTGCTATTGGTTGACCCCAAATTGCACCGCTCAGCCATATTGTCCTCCAAACAGGTCGGATTTTCAGGCGCGACGGTGCTTTATGCTCGGGGAACGGTGTCCAACAAACTGCTTTGTATGTTGGGGATGGATCATATTCGCAAAGAAATGATGCTTTTTGTGGGACATAAAGATTTGAGCCAAGCTCTGCACGAAAAATTGGCTCATGAATTGCATTTGGAAAAACATGGCCACGGCATATGTTTTACCCTACCGCTTTCCCGGGTTTTGGGATTGACGGGGCAAACAAAAGAGTGTATGAAAGGAGAAACATCAATGGCCTACGAACTCATTACCATCATTGTGGATAACGGTAAGGCAGACGATATTATTGACGCAGCCACGGAAGCCGGTGCAAGCGGAGCCACCGTGCTCCATGGTCGCGGATCGGGCGCCGAAAAGGTGGAAAAATTCTTTGCTTTGGAAATTGAACCGGAAAAAGAAATCGTGATGCTGGTGACAGAGCAGGCCAAAGCAGAAGCCATTGTGGCAGCCATTCAAGAAGTGAACGATTTTAGCCGACCCAACAGCGGTATTTTGTTTTCTATGGGGTTGGCGCATGTCAGTGGACTCTATCGGCCCTCTTAAACATAACCGCGTTTTTGTTGTTCTTTTGAGATGTTTTATAGATATAGAAGCATATTTCGTCTTGCAAGAAAGATCATATATACGCAAAATAACGTACGCTTATATGAAAAAAATGCCTGATTGGTTGGGTCGTATTCTTAAAAATAATCTTTTTAGATATTTTCTTAAAAATTTATCAAGAAAATATAAATATGCGTGAATCAGGTTTAAATCTTTTAAGCACAGGTTATAAATAAACCGTAACCAAATGGATTCTTCTCGTATCGTAAAATTACGGAGGTGAGTATGTGCGTAAAGCAACAAAAATATTATTCTTTATTATGGGCCTAGTTGTCATCATCTATTCGGGGTTCACATTTTACCTCATGTACAACTACATGTATCTGGACCCCAGTTGGGCAATGAATTTAGGCCTCACTCAAATGGCGTTTATGGCAGGCTTTTACGCCACTTGTGTGTTTGCAGCCCTTACCGCTCTGGTGGGCTTAGTGATGATTGTACGCAGTTTGTCGGCCAAGCGGCGCGACTATAAACTTTCATTTTCAGATGAAAACGGATCGGTGGAAATTTCGGAAGAGGCCATCCTAAACAGCGTGCGAGCAACGATTGCGGAGTATCCAAAAATTATAGAAAGCGATGTACGTGTGGACCTGAACAATAAAACCGGTCATATCGGATGCAAAGCCAACTGCGGCGTTCGTGAAGGGGTCAATTTGGACCAATATGGTCAGTCTCTTAAAGAACGGATTACCAAAAATTTGGTGAGCCTGACCGGTATGACTGTAGATGATGTCATGGTCACTTTCTATGATGCAACGCCCCACGATCAAGTAACGACAGGCAGGTGATTGAATGAACGGCACCAATTGGGCGCGTTATGACGCACCGGGGCCCAATCAAATGCCCGGACAAGAACCGATGGAGCGAGCCTATCCGCCATCACCGGCGCCACAGGAACAGAAAAAAAATCCTATCGTTGAAAAGTTGGAATCACCGGCTTTTCAACACTGGCTGCGTCGTCGTCATTACACCAATCGGCTGATGCTTCTGGTTTTGGCCATTATGATTTCGTTGGTGACCATCGGTTTCGGCTACACGATTTTAGGCGTATTTCTTTTTACGGTGGCTTGGGGTGTGGGTGGCTGGTTTGATGGCAATCCCACTGTATACCGCATTTTACAAAGATTTTTATAATACGCGTTTGGCGATACGAATGAAAGAAGCGATTGAAGCAAGATAAGGAGGACACGTATGAGCGATATGAATCAAATGTTGGTCCCACAAGGAGAAAACCAGGAATATGCGGACAGCCTGACTTTTGAAGGGGCGGTCATCGAAAAAATTGCCGGCATCAGTGCCCGTGAAATTAAGGGCATTTTAGATATGAAAGGGAACTTTATCAGTGGGATCACTGAAAATTTCTCATCGGGACCCAGTCCGACAAAAGGCATCAGTGCCGATATCAGCGATAAAGACGTGACCATTGAATTAAAGATGATCTTGGAATTTGGCGCGTCGGCTCCGGATATTTTTGAACAACTGAAAAAACACATCCGTGAGCAGCTGGATCATATGACAGGACTCCATTTGCGTGAACTGAACGTGCGTGTGGTGGATGTGATGACACGCAAAGAATTTGATAAAGAAAATGCCACCACCACAGCTCAGCTTCAGCAGCAGTATGAACAACAGGGGTATCGCACCGCACAAAATCGCCCTTATTAAGAAGAGGCATTTATCGATAATGGCAAGGGTGCGCCGGCTGTCGTTGGACCTTTGCCGCAAAGATTTATCATGATAGGAGATTCTCAATGGCCAAAAACAACAATAAGAACAACAAACAAAGCAGTGCGGAAGAGATGGATCGCCTGCGTGCCAATACCGATATTGCCAGCCAGTGCGGCGGTGATAAAGACGGCAAAGGCAATCCGTTGATACCGCCCAATGCTGGCTGTGACCTTGTGGAACCGGTGGACCCCAAAAAGCCGCCACAAGCACAAGGTACCGATATTGCCGGTCAAGATGATATGGATGAACATGTGCGTAAAATGCGTGAAGGCATGCGCAAACCCGGCAGAGAAAAGGAGAAAAACATGAGCGAACAAACCAAAGATCAAAGCGTGCAGGAAAACCTTAAAGAAAAAGCCAACGATTTTGGCGCAGCAGTGAAAGACAAAGCCTCTGAAAGCAAAGATTTTATTGCTCAAAAATACGACGAGGCCACGGCATCTGTTGATGAAAAAGAACATGAAGACAGCTTTACCTTTGCCGATCATGTTATTGAAAAAATTGCCGGCATCGCTGCTCGCGAAATCAAAGGCATTTTGGCGCTTAAAGGAAACTTTATTGCTGATTTTGCCGGCGGTTTGGTGCAAAATGACAACAGCGGCGATCCTACCCGCGGTGTCAGCGTGGAAGTGGGCGAAAAAGCCATTGTGGTTGATTTGAAGATGATTGTGGAATATGGTGCGCCCGCTCCTGAAATTTTTGAACGTTTGCGCAGCCATATGACCAACCAGTTGAAAGTGATGACGGGTATGGATTTGGTGGAACTCAATGTGGAAGTGGTTGACGTCATGACCCGCGAAGAGTTCCAACAAGCCTCTCAAAGCCGTTTTAACCGTTATGAACAAGAAGATATGAACTATGTGAATCGCTACGAAGATCAATATGATCAAGGCAACCGTGGCCGTCAAGGCGGCTATCGCAGAAATCCCGGTTATTAATCGATAATCGTGTATATGACAAAAGCCGATGCCTTCACCGGGCATCGGCTTTTATCATGGGTTTCTTCAGTCGGCATAGGGCATCTTTCCGGGGCGTCATGCCTCTGCATTTTCAGAAAAAGGAAACCGTCGGTATGTGATTTATATTGCGGTTGTCACACCAAGAGATCGTCCAGATGATATTTGGGCACCAGATGGCAATCGTTTTCATCGCGATAGTAGTGGGTGGAATCTTCTACATCCACAATTTTTACTGTTTCACCTTCTTTACCGAAGGCCACAATGAGATCAATTTGGTAGCGCTCCAAATCCAGAGCATGGATTTCAGCGATGGGCTCTTTTTTAAAACTGCCTAAAATACATGCACCGAAACCCGCTTCACGGGCAGCCAAAGTAAGGGTGTAGGCACAGATGCCGTCATCGATGGGCTTACTTTGGGCGACTTCTTTATCACAGAGGATGATCACATAGGCCACCGGGCGTTCGCCTTCGGCAGGGCCATCCCAGTCTTTGAGCCAGTTGGCCCAGCTAAGGTGCTTGAAGGTTTCAGCACAGAGGGCTTTGTCGGTCACCAGGCGAAAGCGCAGAGCCTGGCTGTTTTGAGTGGATGACACATAGGCACAGCATTCTGTCCAATCACGGAGCATGTCATCGGTGATTGGTACCGATTCATCAAAGCGACGATAGCTGCGGTTTTGCCGAATCAAATCTTTTAACATAAGCACACTCCTTTCACTTGCCTTTAGTATACGCGCCTCTTTTCATATCTGCAAGGACATCTCTTATCTCAGCCATTAAAAGCCTTTCGCCGCAACTTGCAACAAAAACAGTGTAAAGTCTGGCAATATATGCGCATATTTGAGATAATATCAGTAAAGATCATCAGATTCGGAAAGGATGAGAATGATGGCACAGAAAAAGAACAAGAAGAAAGCAATGCCGGAAACGAATGAGGCCAACGAACGCTATTACTATTGGAGTGAAGAGGGCGCGCCCGACATGGAACCTGCAGCACCGAAGCGAGGGACGTATTTTGATCAACATCCCCATCGAGATGTGCAGGAAGCACAAAACGAGCGCTTGAAAGGCACTCCGGTCGATGCACGGTCACGATATCTTTATTATAGTGAAGGCTCCATGCCGCCCTCGATGTATGCCCCTCTCGGGCGCTATGATGCCCGTAGAGCCGGTCGCCCGCGCGCCCAGGACCGCACTTCTTACGGACAGTATGATGCCCGCCACAGCTCTGTATATGGTGCGTTGGATAAACGTGCCCTTTACGACAACGAATATACGGCTGTCTCTGACGCCTATGCGCGCTATTTACGCAGTGAAGGAAGAGGCGACGGCGCCTATGTGAATACGGTTGACGGCGGCCGTCCGCAAGGCCGCAAAGATGCATACGATGATTACTACGATCATTTGGACTATGATGCCGTCCACGCCACCACCTATGACAGTGCATACGATGCCTATGACCGTTATTTTGACGAAAACAGCGGCTGGCAATGGACCGACAGTTACGATACTGATTTGGAAAAAGAATATAAAAATAGAGAAGAGGATTCTTTCCAATTCACCGAAAAAGTACTGGCTAAAATCGCGGCTCAGGCAGTGCAAGACGTTGAAGGCGTGTTGGCGATGTGCGGGAATATGAATCGCTGCAGTTTGGATGGCGATATGGATGTGTCTGCTTACGTGCGCCAAAACAATGTGGTGGTTGACGTGAAAGTGGTCCTGGCATATGGTCTTAACGGTTTGGAGGCGCTTAAAAAGGTGCGACAAAATATCCATGACCAAATTAAGGCCATGACCGGTATGTCCGTAGAAGCGGTGCACATTGACGTGGTTGATATTATGCCTCGCGAAGATTTCTACGCCCGTTATGACAGTCAAGCTGGGGAGATTCCGGGCAAAAAAGAACAATAAGCCATCCTTTCGGCCCATATCCCTATGCGCCGTCGCGTTCTGGTTAAGAAGGCGACGGCGCATGTTTTTATTGTATGGAGCATCTTTTTTTCGCAGGACAAATTATGATTGGCTCGATTGAGGGCAATGTTCGATCATCCAGGGCGTCCGGCAGCGCTTACGCGGGAACATCCTTTATGGCGCATCTGCAACAATAAAAAAATCCCCCGAACCATTACGGACGGGGGATGAACGGACTTATATTATTCGTCCCAGCTGATGCAGCTGACAGGGCACATGCTCATGGCTTCTTCCACAGCATCTTTTTGTGCATCGGTCACTTCGTTGGGGGCTTCGGCTTTACCGTCGCCGTTCATTTCAAACACTTCAGGAGCCACAGCTTCGCAAGAGCCGCAACCCAGGCATTCGTCTTGGTCTACCAATACGTACATGATCATCTCTCCTTTTAGAATAAATGTCGATTTCTCACATGGATGAGTGTACTATATTTTCAGCTGCGTTGCAAGGCTCTGGAAGCGGGTTTGCAGCATGAAATATAAAATAGAATATAGAGTAATATAAAGCAAACAAAAAATGAATGGCTCCCACACAAAAAAGCGGTCAGTCGGTTTTTCCACCTTTTAAAGAGGACGATAAAATTTGAAGACGGCAGCCTTTTGGCATCCGACAAAGAGCCAAGGCTTTATAAAAGTGAAAAGAGCCGCAGAATATGTATTCTGCGGCTCTTTCAATTTGGAGGCCGGTTTGACCTGCAGGCGGTCACATCAGATGGGAATCTTCCAATTTTTCGGAGATAAAATGGTTGAAGCGAAGGATGGGGCGGCGTAAAAATAGGCCCAGTATGAATGCGGCGGCAAGAAAGAGGGAAAGTGTCGCCAAATTGTGCCAATATGTGTCTCCATAAAGGCCGCCGATGGCCTCCCGCATGGCGCTCAAAGCAGGGGTAAAAGGCAATAAGGCATGTACGTGCTGGAAGAAAGAAGGGGTGACTTCAATAGGGAAGGTGCCACCGCTGCCGGCAACTTGCACCACCAGTAGAATCACGGCGATGGCTTTGCCCACATCACCAAAAGAAAGGGCGAGGGTGTAGATCACCGTCA
>JAEZVS010000046.1 GCA_023443145.1 Bacillota bacterium
GCCAATACCGATATAGCGCACACAAAGCAGCATCGATACCAGCCACAACGGCGTATCCATTCCCACCCGCAGGAAAATGAGATTGCCTGCTGCTGCAATAGCAAAACCCACAAAAGTGATGATGCCGGTATTTTGCTTATTATAGATTTTTTTCGTCACATAGTTGGCTCCGGCCATCATCAGCGCAGGCATGAACTGAACGGCACCCGAAAAGAAAGCCAGATATCCGCGTATACTTTGCACATAAACCGCTAAGATAGAAGCGGTAATGCCCATTGCCGTAGACAAGAGCAAGCTAAGTATAATCGTCAGGGCAAAACTTTTTACCCGAAAAAGTTTAAAATCCAGCGCAGGATGCGGATTGTTTCGATTGTGAAGAATAAAAGCCGCCACCATCAGCGACGCCCACACAATCATTCCCCAGAAACGCGCATCATCAATGCCCCATCTTTCTAGAAAAGTGAAGGCAAAAAGAAAGATGCCCGTAGCCACCGACACCATTGACACCCCTAAAATATGCAACTGAATAGATTTGTCTGCGTTTTCTTCGGGCAGCGCCTTGGATGCCTGAAAAAAGGCCAAAAGCACCACTGCGCTGGGAATGATAAAAATGCCTCGCCAACTGATAAATGCCATCACCAACCCGGCAAATGAGGGACCGATGGCAAAACTGACACTTTGCAACACCAACATGGTGCCATAATAACCTGCGCGCTCCGATACCGGCATAAAGCGATAAATGAGAGCCATAGAGGTGCTGACAATGACTCCGGCAAAAAAGCCCGAAAGCAAGCGAAAGCCAATGAGCACCATCAGATTCTGTGCCATAGCACATAAAAGGGATGACAAGCCAATGCCGGCCAGGCTCAGCAGAAATACCCGGCGATAGGTGAAGCGTTCACACAGAGCAGAGACCATGGGCATCACACTGGCTAAGGCCAAAATATAGATGAGCATCACCCACTGCACATGGTTTAAGTTGGCCGAAAAAATATCCATAAACACCGGGGTGGCAATGTTTACAGATCCTGCATTTAACATGGTGACAATATTGGCACACACAATGGCCGTAATGAGCGCCCTTTTTTTCTCCGGCACTGTAATGATAACCTCGTTAGACACACAACCCCTCCTCCCTTAAATACTCAAACCTTTGTATATCAGTATACGCCGAAAAAACAGTACTGACAAGCCACCGAGAACCGAATGCGATCAGCCTGCCAAATACAACTCTTGTGCGACAATTGACAAAAATGTCTTCCCTATTAGAAATGTTCTCTTAACACACAAACGTTTTTCGACAAAGACACAATGACACAAAAAGAGCCCGCGCTCAGTCCCTGAGATAAGCGGGGCTCATTTGTATGGCTTAATAGGCAGACAGCATCAACCGGTGACAGTGCCGGTTTCTTCGTATTCTTTTTGCCAGGCCAAATGTTGCTCAAAACTATCGGTAAAGAAAACCTTACCGGTTTTAATATTGGCAAAGAAATAGATAGCGTTGGTATGGGTTGGGTACACAGTGGCTTCGATGGCATCTTTGCTGGGGTTATTCATGGGCCCCGGCGCGAGACCGTCGTGCTTATAAAGGTTGTAAGGCGACTTCACTTCCAAATCTTTCAGCGTCACCACTTCCTTATGTTGACCCAGAGCATAAAGCACGCTGATATCCGATTGAATGGGCATGTTTTTAGCCAATCGATTGTAAAATACCGACGCAATTTTTTTACGATCGTCGGTGGTTTTCCCTTCTTTTTCCACCAGTGAAGCCATGGTCATCACTTCATTGACGCTGCGGCCGCTGGATTTTATTTCTGCAAAATAGGGCGACACCACTTCGTTGGTTTTTTGTACCATTTGACTGATCAGAACCGACAAATCGCTTTGTAAGCTGTATTCATAGGTGGCAGGAAAGAGATAGCCTTCCAAAGTGTATTTCACCTGATCATTTGATGCCACAGCGGAGAGCAGCTCAGGGTATTTCTTTTCCAATTGCGCAATAAGTTCCGGATTGCTCACCGCTTTTATAAATTCTTTGGCAGGCTTTCCTGTTTGTTTTTCCACTTCTTTGGCAATTTGATCGATCGTTTCCCCCTCGCGCACCAAAATCTTCACTGTGCCCACACCGCCGCCGGCATTGTTGTTAAGCTCTTCGGCCACCATACGGAAGCTGGCGTTTTCAGGAAAACGATGATTCCCTGCTTTAAAATCCGCACCGTAACCCCGGAAGCGGCAAAACCATTTAAATGCCGTGGCATTGGAAATAACCCCTTTGGCTTCCAGTTTTTCAGCAATTTGTGCCACACTGGCTCCTTCTTTAATGCTTACTTCCACGGCAGGTGCATTCTGAGCTTCCATACTGCGCGTATTTTCGTTTATCTGCATCATGCGAAGGCCCAAAGCCACCATCGCCACTAAAATAAGTAATAGAAAGATGCTGCAGCCAACGCGCAAATGAAATGCCCGTTTTTGTTTTTTTAACCGCCGCTCTTCTTCTCTGCGGCGAATACGCTCTTCACGTGCCGATGTACTCTTTTGTTCGTCCATATATGCCTCCTCAAAATTTTTCTCTACGGGCCAAGCGGGGGCAATAGGCCCATTTTCTTATGAATCAAACACAGCCTAAATATCTGTTTGCCGTGTCACTTCATTTAATTATAGCACAGTCTCTGCAAAAGCACGCCAACAAAGTGCATTATTTTTTTTTTGTAACCATTTAACGTTTTTTAGTGTTTTTGCCGGCTTCCTTCTGTGCTGCTTTAACTTTTTCATCAGAACTGGCCTTTTGCCGAGCCTGATGCACCTGATAGATGCTCTCCGCCATCAAATTGGCAAAGCCTTTGGCCCCCTCCAAATTGGCGTGGGTGTTGTCTTCATAAAGCCATTCGGGATGTTGATCCACCAACGATTTCCAATCAATAAGATGCATCTGTTTGGGATGGGCTTTCACAAAGTCAGCCAACTGCGTATTGACGCTGTCTTGCCAATTGCGATTGACGTGGGTGTTGACAAAAAATATACTGCGATCGCCTAAAAGAGAGACCAGATCATTTAGCTGCTCGTCGGTAAAGGGCCCGTTGGAGCCCAAAACCACAACCACCGGGTCGTGCATCTTTCCTGCTTCTTCCAACGCACGTATCACATCGCCGCTCTGCGACAGCTGCCGACCCACCTTTCCGTCAATCACTGCTTGAGGAAAAACGTCCATCAAAGAACCGGCCGCAGATAACAAAATCGAGTCGCCTACAAAAGTCGGAGCGATGTCACGCGCATACATTTGTGCCGGACGTGACAATCCGGGTATTTCCGGCACTTCGGCATATTTGGCTTCCAGCGCTTTCTCTTTTTGTTCCGCCAGTTTCCGCTCATTTTCCGCAATTTGCGCCTGCATCTCAGCCACACTTTGATTCTCGCCGGAAGGCGCCCGCAACAACCCCACCAGAGCAGAAAGCGAAATAAGGGCAACCACCGCTAAAACCGCCAGACGCCATTTGGGTGTGCGCAGCAGTTGCATGCGTATATCGTCTGCACGTTGATTTGATGAAGAAACTGTTTCCTTATCGTCAGTAGAACGTGTATCTTTGGCTTGGCGAACCCGTTCTTTGCTTTTTTCTGTCCGTTCTTTGCTTTTTTCTGTCCGGCGATCATCAATTTTGGCTGCCGTCCCGTTTATACGAACACCGCTGATTTTTTTCATGAGCCATTGTTCCGCTAAAAGATGGGTCACCACCGCCAAGACAATTAAAAGAACCATCTGTACCCACAGGTGAGCCGCCAGCACGGTGCTGCGTCCACCGATAATATAGACGGGATAATACCACAAATATACCGCATACACCAGCTTGGCGGGCTGAGAGAACAACGGTGCGCCTAAGAAGCGTGTCAACACTCCCGAACGGCTCTGCGCCAGCATCACCAAAAGCACCGCTGTAGAGAGACTGGCTAAAAACATCCCGCCCCGATAAGTGAAGGCGCTTTGATCCATCAAATGGCATGCCAATACCAGAATCAAAACAAACATGAGGGCGCTGATGCCATCGCGCACCGGCGCAGAAAGCCGTGCACCTAAAGGACGCCAAGATGCTGCCGCCATGCCCAGCAGAAAAGCAAAGGCACGCGTATCCGTTCCATAATATACCCGTGAAGGATCGCCGCCGGGATGAAAAAGCACCGCCATCATCACCGCCGACAACAACGCCAATGCCACAAACACAAGCGGCATCAGACGCTTAAAGGACGGCCATTGCAAGAGCAACGCCATCACCAAGGGAAAAAGAAGATAAAGTTGCATCTGCAAAGCCACATACCACAGATGGGTGAAGGCCGAAGGATGCACGAAATCCTCAAAGTAAGACGCCCCCTGAGCAATCTGCCACCAGTTATTGGTAAAAGTAAGCCCGGAAAGCACGGTATTCCGCACATTGTATAGAAAATCAGAGGCAAAAATATTGATAAAGCCGATGGATAGAATGAGCATAAACGCCAAAGGCAAACCCAGGCGCAACACGCGACGCACCACAAAAGGCCCGTAGTTTAATCCGCGCCCCGCACGATAACGCTGAAGCATGCTCTCAGCCATTAAAAATCCGGACAGCGTAAAAAAGAGGTCCACCCCAATAAAACCGCCCGGCACATATTGCGGCACATAATGATAACCAATGACGCCGATGATGGCCAGAAGCCTTATGGCATCCAAGGCCGGATATCGCACGCGTTCCATCTCTAAGCGAGCCATATGCCCGCCTCCTTCCGTAAATCTGTTGTTGCTATTGTAACACTCTATATCGGTCGCGCCAACAGCATTTTATAAAAACTCTTTACATTCATAAGTGGCAATATTCAAGCCTATCGGTTATACTAAGAGTGATCATTTTTATAGCAAACGTTCGTTTGTCAAGGAGCACCCTCTATGTTACAAAAAATTTGCGCCTTAACGCTCATAGGAAGCCTGGCGTTTTCCACGCCGCCCTTTTTATGGGAAGACAGCAACAACGCTTCTCCGGAAC
Organism: Bacillota bacterium; assembly: GCA_023443145.1. Classification (GTDB taxonomy): domain Bacteria; phylum Bacillota; class Peptococcia; order Peptococcales; family Peptococcaceae; genus Peptococcus. Next base: position 5,007 of record JAEZVS010000046.1, read on the forward strand.
AACCGCCTGCCCTATCAGCGCCCATCCATTCTTCAGATCCGGTGAATGAAAAGCCCACCCATCGTCAAACCACCACCGCCCGCGGCGTGCAGCTGGACAATTTTGTGGCCGGCTACAGCATTCTTTATCCCCATAATACCCGTCTTTCTTTTGACGACCGTATGTTGTGCGCCCGGATCACTTTTGATGACGGGAGCGTTTTCAAGATTATGAAAACAACCCGTCTGCCTTCATACACCAGCAGCACCTATTATGTATCCCTTTCCAGCGGCCAAGAAAAAAATGCGCCCAGCTGCTTTCAAAACACCCATGACCATAAGATTCTTTCACAGAAAAACACACATTTTTATATGTATCCCGCCACCATCACCGAATGGGACCGTCGTCCTCTCACCAAAGTGAAAGACGACCGCCCTCATTATTGGGCAGCAGATATGGCTTTGGGACATGGTTCCGCCGTCACTTTCCAGTATAACAGTGCCCATCCGCTGACCGACGCCCGACGCACCGCCTTGATCGAAATGGTGGCAAGTTACCGCAACAGTCAACCCACTGTCCAAGTGCCCAAGAACACCGAGCGCAACTTGGCACGCTTGCCGGCACGCTGGAACAGCGAAACCCGAGCTTACTATACTGCCCACTTTTCTCCCAAGTCGCCTCTTTCCTGGGGCATCTTTTCTCCGGAGTATTCTAACTTTAAATATGATCAATTACACCGGCTGGAAAGCGACTTGCACACCCGCTTTACATCTGTGGTGCACTATATGGATTTTAAACGCTCCATACCGAGGGTCCATGTGCTTCCGGTGCTAAAACAGGCCCATGCTGAAGGACGCGCAGTAGAACTCACCGTGCAAACCAATAACCCGGCCACCGGCCCCAATCACGTATACGACACCCTCTGCGGCAAAAATGATGCCTATCTGCACGATTTGGCCGCAGTCATCAAAGAAAGCGGGGCCACCGTTCTCTTACGCGTCGGCAATGAAATGAACGGCGACTGGTGCGCTTACAGCCCGGTGCATTTGTCTCGAGATGCCGATGTTTATGTGGCCTTCTACCGCTATGTAATCGACCGCCTGGTGGCCGACGGCTGCGGACCGCAATTGATTTATGTATGGAATCCCAATAACGAAAGTTTTCCGGCCTACACCTGGAACAACCCCCATCTTTGCTGGCCGGGAAACGATTATGTGGACGTCGTGGGGCTCACCGGCTACAACACCGGCAACTATTTCGGCTGGGAACCTTGGCAAAGCTTTGATCAGCTTTACAAAAACACCTACGATGACTTCGCCGCCATCACCAATAAACCCATGATGATCACCGAATTTGCCTGTGCTTCCAAAGGGGGCAATAAGGTGCAGTGGACGGAAGATATGCTCAGAAAAATCGATCGGGATTATCCGCACATTAAAATGGCCATCTGGTGGCACCATGCCGATTACGACCCCAAAAATCCCCAAACCGTCTCACGCGACTACTGGATCAACAAACCCGACGCCATGGTTCCCCTCTTTAGACATTACTTTGATAACCATGGCACCGCAAAGAATGGCTAAAAGAACAAAACATTTTGCTCAGCACATACAAAAAGCCTCGAACCAAATGGTTCGAGGCTTTTTTACGTCGCTATTTACAAGCAGCTAGGCAGACGGATGCAAATCCACCGTCACAGGCTGACCGATTGGAATGCGTTCATTGCTCATGCGCCCGCTTTCTTTAGGCATCGGCGTGCGATACAATTGCAATGTAAGGGTTTTGGATTCATCCAGCAGTGCTTCCGGCGTGAGATCGCTCTGCAATTCTGACAGTGCCATTTGGGCAGAGAAGATGCCGTTCGATTCGATGCCGCCTTGCCGTTCCTCAAATACAATATGCCGTCCCTGGTCATCGCTTCCCACCAAAGTATACACATTTTGGGCTTCTTCACCGGCATCGGCTTTTTGAAGGGTGAAGAATTGTCCCACCGGACCAAAGTTCATATTCTTAAGGACAAAGCCTTCATCCACATGCAGATTCAGTTCGTGTATACGGCGGTCTTTATTCAGTTTATCCATATCCACATCAATATCAAAGCGGGCCACATCGGTGGTGATCAGATATGGCGGTGCAAAATCCAAAGTTAAATGCACCACGCCGCTTTTCGGAAGCGGTTCGGCCAGCTGGTAGCTGACGACACTGCTAAAAACACCCGGTTCGCCTGCCACGGGACCGAGACTGCCGCCGCCACCTAATACCTTCACCGGCCGGCCGTTTACCATCAAGTGGCGCAGATCCAACATCTCACACTCTTCCATCTTGATGTTGGGATCGGGGCTTTCCAAAAGCCCATTCACCAAGAAATTTTCACCGTCCATGGCGATGGCGTTCAACTGCATCGTCCAGTCTCCGATTTTTACCTGCTGCCCGATGGACTGGGCGTAGTTGTTGACGCTGTCATCACGTCCCATGGCCTGCGCCATGGAGTATTTCATTTGACTGATGCGGAAGCTGGCATCGGCAAAGGCACGCTGACCGAAGGGCAACTGTCCTGCCGCCAAAATGAGACCGGCAGCCACTGCCACCGCTGCCATCACTTTAAGAGCGCGGTGTTTTTTCTTTGGCTTTGTTCCTGTAACAGATCGGAGCAAGCGGTTTTTTTCCATATCATTAAGGGGCGCTTCCTCACATTCGGTCTGACAATCATTGAGCATTTGATAGGGATCGCGCATTGTCATTGCAACTCATCCTTTCTAAACTGTCGAATTTTACGACGGCCGCGGCTGACGCGATTATACAGTTGCGCCGGTTTTAAGCCCGTATGGCGTGCCACTTCGTCGTAAGATTGCTCATCGTAAAAAAGTGCTTTAAA
>JAEZVS010000050.1 GCA_023443145.1 Bacillota bacterium
CAATCCCTGCGCAATACTCGACGCCTTCTGCACGCAATTGTTCCACAATCGCTTCAGCAGGTGTCATTTTTTGTTTTTCTGCCATAAGTTTTTTCCTCCTTAAGAAAAATATTATTTGGCTCTTAAAAGCAACACGTCATTGCTTTAAGATTCTGCTATAAAACGAGGACACACAGCTCCCATCACTCCCGGTTCGGCTTGCTATATAATAGAATGTTTGCCGAACGTGGGGTGACGTCTTCTATGCTGTCTCCGTCGTTCTACAATTAGAATAGCCGGAAACACATCTATTTGCAAACTTTATTTTAACAATAAGAAGAAACGTCCTCATCACGAGGACGTTTCTATGATTTTTCAGTTTATTCTTCTTCGTCACACACCACTTGAACCCCCACTTTAGAGGCTACGGTTCGAATGTTATCACACTCTGATGTATTATTCAGACGAATGCTCGCATCATCTTGAACCTGCTTTTCATCTTCATCGGAGCAAACCACTTGAACACCTATTTTTGACGCAACTTCTTTAATGTCTTTACAGTCTTCATCATTGGCAATATGGCGCAAATCGACATCCATCATTCCGACCTCCTTAAATCTTTTTGTATAAATTTATACACAATACGGCATATGCATTTTTCAACGGTACGCAGTGGTGGTTTCAGCCGCTTTTTGTAATCATAGCCATCTTACAGTAATCTATTTCATGGCTCTTATTATCCATCCTGTAAGAACAAATTGTCAGATAATGGCATTTTTTATCTTTTATTGTAAAAACAATCCTTCTGGATCGATTTTTTCATACAGCAAATAGAGTTCATGATACGTGGGCGGCGGTGTTTCACCGGACATGCGCGACACATCCAAAGGCCAAGCCACCATTTGAGCCACGTCTTCGGCAGTGTAGGTGGGATGAACGGTATGAAGGTACATTTCTCCGCTTAGGTCGTCAAAACGAAACACGGCCATATTGGTGATAACCGCCGAGGGGCCACCGCGAAATCCTGCACCGAAAACCTCTTTTCTGTGGCGCAAAGTACCGCCATTTTTCCAGTCACGCACCATCCAACCGGGAGACGTGATGTAATCCACCTGCTCTTTAAAGCGGCGCTTTTCCTGCACCATGGTAAAGACGGTGCGGCGTGCCAACGCATTGATATCCGGATTGCCGCCGCTGCCTGCCAGACGGCGCACAGGCTTTATATAGTCTCCCGCCACCGTGGTGTTCACATTGCCGTAGCGGTCAATTTCTGCGCCGCCTAAAAAGGCCAGATCTATGCGCCCGCGTTCCAGCTGACCAAACACATCGGCCAGGCCGCTGACAACCGAGGCTTGCCATTCGCAGCGCGCGTCTCCGACAGAAGCAGGCAAATCCTCCGGGCGGCCGTCTATGGAGCCGGCCTCATATATGATGGATGCTTCCGGCGCACCGGTGTGTTGAGCCAACGTCACAGCCAGCATGGGGAGGCCCGTTCCTGCAAACACCGTTTCCCCGTCACATACTTCACGGGCGCCGGCAACAGCCAACATATCCATCACCGTATAATCTTCCGGTCGGGCCGGATTGTGGTTGTCTTTAAAACTCAAAAAATCTCTCATGACCGACTCCCCCTTTTCACATGCGTGCTGTAATGTCTGGCACGATTGGCACGCATTTTTTCCAAACGGGCAAAACCCAGTTTTTCGAGGTAAGCCGCATAATCAGGCAGCTCGTAGATCCACTCTTGAGCCCAGGCATCGAAACCTTCCTGGGTTTTGGTGGCTTTATAGAAGGCGCGTATAAAATCGCCATCCACTTCGTAACGGTCAAAACAGCCGGTGGGATGTGCACCATAGGGCTGTTCCACATAAGCATCCACCAAATAATGGGGAATCACATTGGCGGTGGGATCTTTGCGGAGGCTTTCTTCCGGAACCACCTCTTCCGCCACCACAATCAGGCGATCAGCGGCTTTCATCACTTCCAAATCCGAATAACGCTGACCGTCTATGCGTATGGTGCCCTTATCACCAATTTGCTGCACATGCGCTATACAGACATCAGGCACCGCCGACGGCACCAAAATCATATCCGATCCGTTATAGAAAGGATCTTCAAAATACTCGAATTTCTTTTTAGGAATTTTGGGACGGCTGCCGTCACGCAAGCCGGCGCGGCCCAACATATCATAGTCGGGATTCATAATGTCGGTGCCTTTGGCTGCCGTGGTGGCCATAAAAGGCACGCCCTGTGCACCTGCCTGAAAGCGCAAAAGAATCTGATAGTGGCTGTAATCTTCTACAATGGTGCGGCCTTCCTGGATGACTCTGGCCATGTTGTTGCCCAGTTTGCCATACAACTCGTGGCCGATAAAGCACGATTCCCAAATATCCACACAACCGGCACCGGCTAAAATGTCGCTGTGGGTGCCACCGTTCACTTCAATCAAATGCAGATGACGCTTCTTTTGCCGCACCATCTCATAAACCACCGCCATAGGACGGCGCCAAATGGTAAAGCCGCTGAATGCCAGCACAGAACCGTCGGGAATACTTTCGACCATTTTTTGTATGGTTGTTTGTTTGTCATGATCACCCATGCATTTCTCCCCTTTCATGCACTTCATACATACCCATTATCTAAAATGATAAAAGAGAGTACGGCCGCTGTCAACTGCAGAGCGTACATCCGGATAAAAAAGAATGGATTGCCCCCATACTTCCGGAAAAGCATGAACATTCGGCGGAAAACGGCTCGCCAATGTGAACGGCTTTGGCTATAATAATAAAAAAACATCGCTAAAAAGGAGGCGCCCATGAACGCAATAGAACAATTCTTATCGACCGAACCTTTTATTGTTTTAGACGGTGGCGGCGCAACCGAGCTGGAAAAAGCAGGCATTTTCACTGACCCTCTTCTGTGGTACGGGGCAGCGTCTCTGGATGCGCCCGACGCCGTGCGCGACATGCACCGGCGCTACATTCGTGCCGGGGCCCGAATCATAAAATCCGTTACTTATCAAGCTTCTTACGAGGGTTTTAAAAAAGCCGGCCGGCCTCGGGACTACGCCCCTGCGGTGCAGGCAGCGGTTCGCCTGGCCCGGGAAGCGGCTGACGAAGCACGGGAAAAGGTGCTGGTGGCGGCCTCTCTTGGCCCTTACGGCGCCATGCTGGCCGACGGCAGCGAATACAGCGGACGCTATCACGTATCGGATGCCGATCTGCTCCGATTTCACCGGGCACGGGTGGAAACCCTTTTGGAAGCCGGCGCCACCCTTTTTGCCCTGGAAACCATCCCGCTCGCAGAAGAAGCCGCCCTCTTAGCCGAGCTGGCTTCCGATTACGACCTGGAAGCCTGGATGTCCTTTCAGTGCCGTTCGGCCTTCGAAACTGCCGCCGGTGACGAACTGGCTCACGCCGTACGGCTGGTAGAAGCCTTTGAATGTTTGTCGGCGGTGGGCGTCAACTGCCTGCATCCCGATTTGGTGCTGCCCATTTTACATGTGCTCCAAGACAACAGCATGGGGCCCTTTATCGTCTACCCCAACACCCGCGGCCACTGGGATAAAGCATCCGCCGTCTGGCAAGCTGACGAACCTTCTGATGACTTCTACGTTCTCGGCGCTCGTTGGTATGAAGCCGGCGCTCGTCTCATCGGCGGTTGCTGCCACAGTACTCCGACCAATGTGCGCCGCCTGTCGGATCTTTTTTTGGATATTCGCGCCGGCGCCAGAATATAAAGGATCAAGCTCTTATAGAGAAACCGCTAAAGAAGCCGTCTTCGGATGTGCTTCTTTTTGCTGCCTCGAAAAAAATAAATATCCGCATGGCAAATTATGAAAAAAGGCCCCGGTTATTATACCGGGGCCTTTCCTTATCTTGCGTTCACGTTGTCCAATCCACATCATGGGCCGCAGGCATCACACATTCCTGCGGTGTAAAGAAAAGGGCAATTTCTCGTTCTGCGCTTTTTGGCGAATCAGAGCTGTGCACCACATTTTTTGTATGACTGAGGCCAAAATCTCCGCGAATGGTCCCCGGCGCCGCCTGAACAGGATCGGTTGCGCCGTTGAGTGCACGCACCGCCGCCACTGCCTCGCGGCCTTCCAACACTGCCGCCACCATCGGACCCGACGTAATAAAGCGCACCAGATTGGGATAGAAATCCTTGCCCACGTGTTCCGCATAGTGACGAGCCGCCATGGCCTCATCCATATGCAACAGCTTCATTGCCACCAAGCGAAAACCTTTTTCTTCATAACGCGCCAAAATGCGCCCCACCAGATGACGGGCCACAGCGTCGGGTTTGATGAGTATCAATGTCTGTTCCATGCACAGTCTCCTTTCATTGCGCAAGCCGCCCACTTCCAAAGCGGGTCTGTGCCATTCTTATTGTTGATTTCTCTTACCTTCGGCCATCGGGCGTCAAACAAAAATATCCCCCGATCAGCCCATCACCTCTGATCGGGGGTAGCATGCATTAATGAATTTAGGCGCGCACTTTTTTGATTTCAGCAGTCAACAGCGGCAATACGTCCATAACGTTGCCCACAATACCGACATCGGCCACATCAAAGATGGGCGCTTCTTCGTCTTTATTGATGGCCACGATAAAATCGGAGCCGGTGATACCGGATACATGCTGAGTGGCGCCGGAAATACCGCAAGCCACATACAGTTTGGGACTCACGATTTTACCGGACTGTCCCACCTGATGCGGACGAGGCACCCATTCATCCTCAACGGCCGGTCGGGTTGCACCCACCACACCGCCGAGAAGGTCAGCCAAATCCTGTACCAGTTTAAAGTTGTCTTTATTACCCATACCGCGGCCACCGCCAATAACCACTTCGGCTTCTTCCAGATTAATGGATTCAGAAATTTCCTGAACCGTATCGGCCACTTTGGTTTTTGGCTCTGCCGTATCCACCGCTTCTTTTTCAACGGCACCTGCCGTGGCTTCTTCAGGCGGCAGTTTTTTAAAGGCCCCGGAACGCACAGTGGCAATTTTGGGGAAGCCTTCCACACTGACATCGTTTAAGACGGTGCCGCCGTAAAGCGGGGTGGTGAAAACCACGTCGTCGCCTTCAAAGCGAATATCCATGGTTTCATTCACACCTACGGTTTCCAAATCATTGGCCACGGAAGCGGCAATATCTTTACCATGTTGGGTGCTGGGCAGAAGGAAGAGCGCAGGTTCATATTTTTTCACCAATGCTTTCAACACATCGGCCCACACTTCAAACTGATAGGCGCCTTTATCTACCACAACCACTTTGTCGGCGC
>JAEZVS010000075.1 GCA_023443145.1 Bacillota bacterium
ATAGACCACCGTTTGCTCGTCCACCAATTGAAAAGTATCTCGATCACCGGTAACAATGGCTGTGCGAAGGCCGGCATCGGAAAAAAGACGACTCAACGTGCCGATGATGTCATCTCCTTCATAACCTTTTTCAAAAACAATGGGAATCTGTAAAAGATCCAGCGCTTCTTTAATCAGTTCAATTTGGCTGCGCAAGTCGTCGGGCATAGGTGCACGATTTGCTTTATAGTCGGCATAGTTCTCGTTTCGAAAAACCTTTCCGCCGGAATCAAAAGCCACCGCAATGTATGCGGGCTTTTCAGCTTTCAATAATTTTATCAGCATGTTCAAAAAACCATACAGAGCGTTGGTGGGCACACCGCCGCCTGACAGCGCAGGCACACCGTAATAGGCACGATAAGCCAGGCTGTGGCCATCGATGATGATGCATTCACTCATGATAAACCTCCTTGCGGGTGGTGAATTAATTGCAATTTTTGAGCGCGTGTCAGGCGTTTAATGGCCCGCTCGCGCCGCATGGCCTCGCTTTTGGTCTCAACGTGTTCCACATAAACCGGCTGCACCGGCAAGCGCGAACGCGTATATTTTGCACCTTGTCCCAGATTGTGCACACGCACGCGCGCCTCCACATCGGCGGCATATCCACAATAAAGCGTGTCGTCGCTGCACCGCAATATATAGACGTCATAACCTTTTATCTGTGTTTTATCTTTCATAAAACATATTATACACGAAAGCCCGACACTCTGCCAGTGGCGCACACATAGCCGATGTTTTCTTTTTTGGCCGTCTTCTCTTCCTCAGAGAAAATTTTTATTAATTCATCTCCTCTCCATTGTTTCTCCACAGTCATCGGTTATCATATAAAAAAGTAAAACGACACGGAGGTAACATATGACCATATTGCTTTTAGAAGACGAACGCACCATTCGCGAAGTCTTAGCTGAATATTTAAAAGTAGCGGGCTATGACGTTTTGCTCGCCGAGGACGGCGAAGAAGCACTGGATATTATTTCCCGAACGCCTATTGATTTGGCCATCTTAGATATTATGGTACCCAAATTAAACGGTCTGGAAGTCCTTTCTCGCCTGCGCCAGGCCCATCCTGAAATAGGCGTCGTCATGCTCACAGCCTTAGATGACGAAGGCACCATGGTGGAAGCTTTTAACACCTATGCAGATGATTATATCGTCAAACCGGTGTCACCGATTATCCTCTTAAAGCGAGTGGAAACCATTTTGCGGCGCACCAAAAAGAGCCTCAATCTCCAAAACAGCGGACTGCACTTAGACAACGGGCGTTATCAAGCAACCTACGGCGGTAAAGATCTGGGCCTCACTTTAACAGAATTTTATCTCCTGCAAACCCTCATGCGCCATCCCGAGCAAAGTCTGAGTAGAGAGCAGCTCATCGAAGCTGTTTATCATGGCGATTATTTCGGTTCCGACCGTATCATCGATTCTCACGTAAAAAATTTGCGTAAAAAACTGCCCATTGACGGCATTGTCACCGTCACAGGCATTGGCTATCGCTGGAAAGGGGAAACTTTATGAATCTACAGAAAAAATTGATTGCCTACAGTGCTGTATTGGCCGTCACCCTTATCGCTATTTTAATCGTGTATATGGTGGCTTTTATGCCCCAGCTCTATATGGCACACGAAGAAGATACGCACATAAAAAATGCGGAAGATTTGCATCTGGGCTATTTAAAGGACAAATCCTACGAACACCTTTCTCCGAGAAATGAATATGCCAATTTGTCCTTACGCATACCACTTAACGGAAACAGCTTTTATATGGACACCAAATTCGGTCAAACCCATATCACCACAACAAATCCCGATCTTACAGCATTTTTAAATAAGCTGCAACGCATCGCCAAAGATGCAAACGACCACCCTTCAGATTTTCAGAAAAAAATAGACAATAAAGAAAGTCTATCTTCTCTTTTAGGCACAGATTTTGAAGCGTTTGGAAAAGAAATAATGCCTCAAGGCATTGAAGCCACTTTCACTGAATTCCCCTATGCCTCTGAATTTGATGCCAAAGATTTTCACAAGGATGTGAAGCGCTTTGGCGATGATTCTCTGCTTTTCACCGGCACCATGAAAAAAAACGACGTCAATTATCTGTCCATCGTTGCCGTGACCTTACGGAACGATGCCCTCTACGTGACATTTTCTTCTGTCATAACCAATTCCATCAACGCGGTTTTATATCCGGTGTTGCAAAGTTTGCCCACGCTTTTGCTTTTAATCGGGTTGATTGTGTTCTTTGCCTCCTGGCTGATCGGGCGCAACATCGTTCTTCCTCTCACCTTGCTGAGCAATCATGCCGCCCGTTTGTCTACACTCTCGCCAAAAGAGTGGGTGCCGCTGCCAAGTGATCGGAAAGATGAGCTTGGCACTTTAACCCGCCGTTTAAACGAACTGCACGGGCAACTAAAAGAGCACATCGAACGCTTGGAACAGGATAAGGCACGTCAAGATCTTTTTGTACGCGCTTCATCTCATCAGCTCAAAACCCCTCTCGCTTCTGCCTTGCTCTTAACAGAAGGCCTTATCGGACAGGTGGGCAAATACAGCGATACACAGGCGCATTTACCCGAATTGCGCCACATTCTTCAATCCATGCAGCGCATGCTTGATGAAATGCTCCACCTCCGCACACAGGAAGATCCGAAACCGGTTGATATCCGCCAAATGGCAGCGCATCTTTTTGACAAACACCATCTTTTAACCGACGAAAAAAATTTAACCGTCACCATCGATGGCAGCGGCCGGCTTTATACCTGGCCTGCCGTCCTTGAAATCATCATGGATGCCTGTATCACCAATGCCATCCGTCATTGCCCCGCAAAGAGCACCGTGTCTTTCCTCGCCGAAAAAGACGGCTTCACCTTGGAAAATGCCGGCACGCTCGGCGTGGCGCCTGAATATATTTTTGAACCCTTTGTCACCGGCGATGATGCAACCGGCCACGGACTGGGCCTTTACATTGCAAAAAATTTAGCCGATATCATCGACGCTCAGATTTATATTGACGCTCATGATAATCGCGTCATCGTACGATTGGAGCGAAAGGAAGATCAAAAATGATCCACATCCAACAATTAACGGTCCACTATGGAGATCATCAGGCGCTCCATATCGATCAACCCATCCATATTGCGCCCGGGGATCGGGTGGGCATCATCGGAAAAAACGGCGCCGGAAAATCCACGCTGCTGAAGGCTCTGCTTAACCTGGTGCCCTGGAAAGGCCAATGTCAATTGGCGGTCGCGCAAAACCGAATCGGCGTGCACTTGCAACGGAACAACTATGTCAGCACCATGCCCGTCTCTGCAGTGATGACCGCCATATTAGGCACGACACCGAAAAAAAATGAACGCGCCAAAACCCTAATTGATTTTTTCGGTTTTGAAGCTTGTCTCAAAAAACGCTATGACCGCCTTTCAGGCGGAGAACAGCAAAAAATGACACTCATCTTAGTGCTCTCCCAGGATCACCCTTTGGTCTTTCTTGATGAAGTCACTTCCGGTCTGGATTTTATCACCCGAGAAAATCTCATGCACCTCTTGAACCAATGGTATGATGATAAAAACACAACCCTTTGCTTGATTTCTCATTATTACGATGAACTGGAAGAATTGGTCAATAAAATTCTTCTTTTAGACGATGGGCATGTGGTGGCCTTTGGCGATAAAGACGCCCTCTTTCAAAAATACATCGGTCAACATGTATACACCGTACCGAATACCGAAACCGCACGCCGATGTCTTGCCCCTTTTCCTCAAATCATCACGCCTGAACATCTGCTGGGCTTTTCTCCTGCCGATAAAGATATGGAAAGTGCGCTCCTTAACACACTCTTTGATGCCAATTTGGACTACACACGCTCCAGTCAGGATATTGAACTGATGAGTGTGAACGCTTTGGCTGCTGAAAAAGGAGGCAGACCTTGATGATACAAAAAAATCTCATAAATTATGAAGCGCGCAACATCTTAGGCAATTGGTACATTCCTTTTTTCGGCCTGGTATTTCCTCTGTTGCTCTTTTATCTGATCGGTTATTCCGTCTCCTCTGATGATGTCTCTCAAACCGTGCAAGAATATATCATGACCACCCTTTTTCTCACTTTGATACAAATTGTGCCTTTATCGACAGTTTTACTTGGTCACTCCAGTCTCTACGCCATTGAAATTGAAAATAAAATTCCCCAGCGTTTGGCACTTTTCGGTATCCCACAAAAAGCGCAAATCATCCATCGCTTTCTTCTCCTCTGGTTTTTTACCATAATGTTTTCTCTGGTGCAAATGGCCATTGTCTGTACCTTTTCACATGTAACCCTGCCGACGGTGAGCGGTTTTGTATTCTTTCTCCTGGTCATCAGCCTGCTCAGCATGTCTCTCTTTCTTTTGGCTCACGGCATTGCTCTATATTTCGCACGCTTCGGTCCTGCTTACGGTTTCACAATGATGCTTTACTTTCTTTTCATGATCACGGGCAATTTGATGGGCGGCAATTTAGATAAAATGCCCACCCCCATTCTCCTGGCCGGCAAAACTTTACCTTTTTACTATTTCAGTACAGAATTTATCGATGTGTGGCGTGGTCATGCACCCAACTTGGCAC
>JAEZVS010000101.1 GCA_023443145.1 Bacillota bacterium
CGTCCAACTTAAAGAGTTTGGGAAACATCATGCACATTGCGGGAAAGGGACAAGCCATCATGACAATAATAACCACAATCGCCAAATTGGGTAAAAACGCAGGTTGCCAGTACAAAAACACCGCCAATCCACATATGGGCACCACCACCAGGCGCACCATTGTCATAAAATAAGCCAAAATATTTCCAAAGACCACGCCGAATCCCAGACCTACAAAACCGGCGCCCACAACAAACATCGAAAGAGGCATGTTTAAATCTGAGACATAGCCGATGGATCTTGCCAAAATATCCGGAACAGGAACAGACAATAAATAAACAATCAGTCCCACCACCAAGGCAATCAAATTAGCCCAACTAGCCGCTTGAGCACGCCCCCGTACACGAGGGTTCAGCCGACGGTGTATATAAATGCCGTGAGTCCATATAAACAAAGACGACACCGATAACTGTGCAGCAGCAAAAAATATCGCCGGTTCGCCAAACACAGCCATCAATAGAGGCAAGCCGATAAAACCGTTATTAGAGTATACAAATGCAAATTGGGTCTCCGCGCGAATCAATGGATCTTTAATAAATCGCTTGTTAAAAAGAACAGCGGACAAAATGATCAAAATAATAAAATAAGCCGCATTAATCAATGTGCTCATCAAAAGCGCATAAGCATCATTAAAGGAAAACGGTTTCATAAAAGACTTAATGATAAGACACGGCCCCACCACCAATACCAAAACCGCAATCAAGTCATTTGGGGTCTCTTCTCCAAACACATGGCTTTTTTTCAGAAAATATCCCACAAACATCAAAATAAAAATACAAAGTACCTGCGTCGCGATTGTTCCAGCCCCCATGGCCTCACCTCTCACAGCAAGATTTTAAAGGATGCTTTATGCGTGCTGAAAATCCGCGTACAGCAAGCCTTTTAAAATATCATCGCAGCTAATCATAAGGGTGTCTTTACCTAAAGCGGCCATCGTTTCAAAAAGAATCATCATCCCGAACATGATGCTTCTACAACGTGCTTTCGGCAAACCTTTTACATTCGCCCGCTGCTCAACGTTCAATGATTGCAGGCGCTGCCAAACATCTAAAAAAGCCGCCATGGGCCATATTCTTCCCGATATATAGTCCGGATCATATGATTCCGCCTCCAATAAAATGGCACTTAAGGTGGTTATCGTCCCTCCGGTTCCAACAACAAAATCACTTGTTTCAAAAAGGCTGAAATCAAATGCGTTTAAAGTGCTTTTTAATACTGCTTGCGGATCTTTGCTCCCATCAAGACGCACTGCACCTAAAGGCAAACTGACCCATCTGAATGACCCATCTTTCAAGGTCATGCACACTTCCGTAGAGCCGCCGCCAATATCTAAAACCAAAGGATTCTTGGCATGATCCAGTTGAAGGGTCGCACCAAGATAATTATATCGAGCTTCATCTTCTTCTGACAAAATAAAAGCCCGCACGTTTGGCCACTTGTTAATATCCTCAATGAGCTTCTGCCCATTTTTTGCCATTCGAAAAGCTGCAGTTGCCGAACAAATCACTTGATCTGCACCCCACGCGATGGCCTCATTATAAAAGCGATGAACAATATCCATTGTGCGGGCCAAAGGCAGACCGCCCAATTCTTGCCGTTCGTTCATCCCCTCCATAAGGCGCGTTGTTTCCAAGGTTTCACTATAGTGAGACAACGCACCGTCAATGATAACGCCCTTAGCCAATCGTGTGCTGTTGCTGCCCATATCAATGACTGCTTTTTTCATACAACCTCCAAAATATAGCCGGCAATAAAAAAGTCATCTTCACCGAATGGAAGATGACAGGTTGATTTAATAACGATTGCCGCTTCTGCGTTTCGCATTCATGTTTTTGTTCAGCGATGCCAGTTTTTCATCGCTGTCTTTCATAAATCTTGAAATTTTATCTTCGAAGCTCATCGACGGCCGGGCCGGCTTTTTGCGCTCTTTGGCTTTCTTTATAGATAAGCCGATTTTACCCGAATCGTCGACATTTAAAATCATCACTTTCACTTCATCGTCAACGCTCAAAAACTCATGTACGTCTTTCACAAACGTATCTGCCACTTCTGAAATGTGAACCAATCCGGTTTCGCCACTTTCAAGTTCAATAAACGCACCGAATTTTGTAATCCCGGACACTTTACCTTTTAAGATCTGTCCTTTTTCGATGGACATATGTGATAGAATCCTCCCTTAATGGAAAAATTTATTCGTTTGGTATACTGAATTCTGTTTCGAACTGTCAATACGTTCAGCCATTGCTTTCTGTTTGCGTAATTAAAATTTCTCCCGGCTTCACCATGCCAAGTTCTTCCCTTGCTATGGTCTGCACGGCGTCATCGGTATGCATCCAGGCCACACGTTCTTTCATAATTTTTGTTTGTTTTATGGCGTCTTCACTGGATTGCATCAGATGATTTTCTTGCATTTTTAAATCGACAATCGTATAACAGCCTGTCACAAAACTAAACCCCAGATATAGTATCACTCCGGCAAAAAGTAATTTTCCCCAGCGCAATCGCTCAAAAATACTTTCTCCTTCATGATCGCTTTTGGGATTGACGAAGAGCTCTTTACAAAAACGGGCTTCCTCGCCATTTTTTAAAATGTTTTTAACTGAAATTTCTCGCCCCACGCCAATACCCTTCTTTCAATATTTCAACAGCTACAATACACGATAAAGCGTGTCGGCATCACCGGCTTTAACCACCGAGTCCAGACGCAACACTTCAACAGATAACAATTTTTCGCCAAATTGGATGTCAAGATGATCTCCCACCGCTAAAACGGTACCGGCTTTTGCCACTCGACCATTCACAGAAATTTTACCGGCATCGCATACTTCTTTGGCAATGGTTCTCCGTTTGATTAAGCGTGACACTTTCAAAAACTTATCTAAGCGCACAAAGACTCCTTTCAGCGATAACCGTGCGTTTTTTAAAAAAAGAACCTGCCAGTTTCTGCCGACAGGTCCTTCTTCCGAACTTATTTACCAACAACCGCTTCCTTCAAGGATTTACCTGCTTTAAATGCAGGAACCTTGGTTGCAGGAATCACAATAGGTTTTTTGGTTTGAGGATTTTGTCCCTGACGTTCCTTGCGTTCTCTGACTTCGAATGTGCCAAAGCCTACCAATTGAACTTTTTCCCCTGCGACCAGTGTATCAGTGACTGTTTCAAATACAGCAGCCACTGCTTTTTCTGCGTCTTTTTTGGTTAGACCGGATTTTTCCGCAACTTTAGCGACTAATTCGGATTTATTCAAGTATAATCCCTCCCGTAACAGTTTAAGGCGTTAGGCTTTGCCATAATTAGAGCATTGTCTCCATAGCTTATTAGAATTCTACCACACATCTTTGCGCTTGAAAAGCATAAAACGCAACAAATGTCGTCTATCTGCAATAATTTTACTCTGCAAACCGTCAGTGTGTCTTGCTGCCGAAGTTGCAGATCGAACAGTCGCACGAATCACGCCTCTGTTATATATTTATCATTTGTTCTCAAAATGTTTTTGTATCTTCTCTTCAATGATTACAGACGCTCATGCCATTTTTTTGCCAACTTCGGACCCACCTTGGGTATTTTGATAAGCACATCTTTCTCAATACCGCCGATGACAAAAAGAACCGCAAAGTAGAGCAATCCTCCCATGACAATAGCCAACGCCAGTGACAGCGACACACGCCCCAAACCATGGAGCATAAAGCCGTTAAAGAAAACAACAAAAACACTCATCACCAATGAAGCTGCGGCCGGTTTTAAAAGGGTCTGTTTTAAACTGAACCACTGCCAACCTATTTTTTTTGATAAATGAAACACGTTATGCAGGGCAGCTACAGAAAATGAAATCACTGTAGCCAAAGCTGCGCCCTTGACATGAAGCGCCGGGATCGTAGGCAGCCACCATGTGAGCAACACTTTCCCAAAAGCACCAATCAGCAAGCTTATCATCGGGATGAGGACATAGCCCATTCCTTGCAAGGCACCGGCAGATGCCTGATAAATACCCACCACCATCACCGTGAAAGCCAAATAAGAAAGCACCGGCCCAGCCTGGGCATCGTTATAGAGAAGCACCGAAATGGGCGTACCTAAGGTTAGGAGGCCGCACGACGCCGGCAAGGTTAAAATCATGGTGGCGGTCAGTGCTGAGCGAACATTTTGATTGAGAAAAACGCGATCGTTCACCTCAAACGCATCGGCCACTGCAGGAACAAGTGACGCTGAAATGGCGGTGGTCACAATGAAGGGCAAATTGATGATGGGCATGGCATAATTGGCAATATAACCCAACTGTGAAATGGCCATCTCATGCATCATTCCGGCTGTTTCCAATCGCCGTGCCACAAGAGATGAGTCAATAAATTGCATAATGGGCAACATAAGTGCGCCGATTGAAATGGGAATGGCATAATAAAGCAGCTTTTTTATGATGGCCTGATCTGTTGTTGTAACCCTCTGATGTGCTTGCAACACATCCGGGTGCTTGCCTAGCCACCTTATAAACAGCACGCCCAAAAATAAAAAACCCATCATCCCGCCGATCATAGAGCCAAGGCTCGCGCCTGCCACCACAACCGGCAATGGCCATCCAATAAAAGCAACGATCACAATCAAAATGGTGCCGACACGGAAAAACTGTTCCAAAATTTGAGAAATGGCTGTGGGCACCATATTCTGCCGCCCTTGAAAGAATCCGCGAAACACGGCCATCAAACAGCTGAAGAGCATTGCCGGTGCCAATGCTCTAAGAGAAAGCATCACACGCGGTTCTTCAAAATAGTGGTCGGCAATCCAAGGCGCTGCCAAATAAAAGGCCACCGCACAAACAACGCCGATCAAAGCCAATAGAAGAGCTGCCACGCGCACAATCGCCAGGCTCTCTCCATGCAATTTGCGTTCTTCGCTTACCGCAATCATTTTCGAGACAGCCAAAGGAATACCTGCCGTTGAAAGCGCAAATATAATGGAATATATGGAATAGCTCATGCTGTAGAGTCCGGCACCTTCAGACCCGACAATGCGGTTAAAAGGCACGCGATAGCCGGCACTGAGGATCTTTCCACAAATGCCTGCCATGGTGAGGATCAACGCACCTTGCGCAAAGGATTTTTTCGCCATAAATCGACCTTCTTATAAAATATGACTTCGAACGATGGTTTCTTCCCGTCCGGGTCCAACCGCTACAATATTTACAGGCACGCCGGTAAGTGTTTCAATGCGTTCGATATAAGCTCTGGCTTCCTTCGGAAGTTCTTCATAACTGCGGCACCGGGTGGTATTTGTTTGCCAACCGGACATGGTTTCATAAACCGGTTCAAGGGCTTCCAAATCTTCCAATGAGGCCGGAAAATGTTGGATGATGGTGCCGTTTAAACGGTAACCTGTACATATTTTAATTTCCGGTAATTCATCCAGGACATCTAATTTCATTAACGCCAACTGGGTCATGCCGGAAATCCGAATGGCATAATTTAAGATGGGAACATCCAACCAGCCACAACGTCGCGTGCGTCCCGTCACCGTTCCGAATTCAAATCCTTTTTTCTGTAAATGCTCGCCGATATCATTGCTTTGTTCCGTTGGAAACGGTCCTTCCCCGACACGTGTGGTGTAGGCTTTGACAATGCCCAACACTTCATTAATCATCATCGGGGATACTCCGGCGCCCACACAGGCATAACCGGAGGTGGGATTTGATGAGGTCACATATGGATATGTGCCGTGATCTAAGTCTAAGAGCGTTCCTTGAGCACCTTCAAATACAATTTTTTTACCCGATTGGTATGCATCTGCCAGAAGCAAAGATGTATCGCAAATAAATGGCGCCACAAAAGCACGTATGTCTGCAAAGTCTTCAAAAATTGCTTCTGCTTGGAACGGTTCAATCCCATATAATTTGGTCAACTGCGCATTTTTAATCACCAAGGCTTCTTTTAGACGACGCAAAAAGAGATTTTCATCTAATAGATCGGCCATGCGAATACCGATGCGCGCACATTTATCCATATAGCAGGGGCCGATGCCGTTTTTGGTGGTGCCGATTTTGGCATCTCCTTTTGCTGCTTCTTCCAATTCATCCTGTTTGATGTGATAGGGCATAATGAGATGTGCACGGTCACTGATTTTCAATCGCGATACATCCACACGCTTTTCTTTCAGATAATTGATTTCTTTCATCAATACATTTAAATCCACCACCACACCATTTCCGATCACACATTCAGCATGACCGCCGATGATACCCGACGGAATCAAACGCAGCTTAAATTCTTCACCATGCACCACCACCGTGTGCCCTGCATTGTTTCCACCTTGATAGCGCACCACATAATCAGCCAGTCCAGACAAATAGTCGGTTACTTTTCCTTTTCCTTCGTCGCCCCACTGAGCGCCGAGCAATACCAAACCTGGCATGTCTTCACCTCTTCATTGTTGACAATAAAAAACCCAAACAGCGACCTGTTTGAGTCCAGCACAAAGGTACAATTTATTGTATCAGCTTAAAGAAAAAGAATCAATCATCGTCACTTTTTAAGAGCAAACGCACTTGTTCATCCGATTGCTCCAAGTCTCTCAGCAAAGCCATAAACGACAAACCGTAATCGCCAAGTTGATCAATCGCTTCATCGGCGTGCTCGAAACAAATTTCCAGCGGTCTTTTTAAATCGCCCAATTCATCCCAAAGAGCATCCAGGTTTTCACCATAGTGATCCGACAACCCGAATTGCGATTTTAAATGGGCATGCAGCAATGATTTGTCGGTCATTTTGGTACCGTCTAAATAAATCATCAAGGCCCCTCCTTCGTACAATCTGTAAAGGTTCGATAATGGTCATCTGTATAATAAATGAGCCCGTCATTTGAGTAAATCAATCGTTCAGGACCACGATGGCCGCCTCCGTAGTTGACATCACATTCATAATATAACCGCCCTTTTTTCTGCGGCAATCGCCCTTCACGATTTTGAAACCGATCCCCGCCAATAGTCGCCATATGACCGGCCACCTCTCGGAGATTGCCTTCACTCGGCTGCCATCCTTGGGCACGCGCCTCTTCTTTCGTCATGTAATTGGGCGGAAGTTCACCATAATGGCGCAAATAAAGAGCCACATCAGACGCGCTTATATATTCTGCATTTTTCTGTAGAACCGGCTGTTCTTGCGTGCCCTGGTCGTTTTCGCCAATGCCTACACCAACAGAACAACCGGTAAAAACAGTAACCAGCAGCAAAAGCAGAGCCAAGATGTTGACCCCACGTCGCCATCCATTCTGTAGGGCATGTTTCAAATCATGGTCACCCCTTTGTCTTTTTTACTCAAACGAATGCTGTCTGCAGATTCCAGTTTAAAAATGGTGCATTTTTCAAAAATACGATCTGCCAAACGCTGGCCATAGCGCACATCAATTTCCGTTGGTTGAAGATTGGTATTGATGATCCAGCTTTTATTGTTTTCATTTCGTGTTTCAATAATGCGTGTCAGCTGGGAAATGACAAATTCAGAAACCGGTTCCCGTCCCAAATCATCTAAAATAAATAGATCGGCACGCAGAGCCTTATCCAAAGCCGGGCGTCTTCTTTTATCTGTGTCGTCAAACAAATCGCTGCGTATTTCTTCCATAAGGGCATCCGTACGCGCATAGTATACTTTTTTCCCTGAAGGCAGAAGCTGATTGGCAATGGCCAATGCCAGATGGGTCTTGCCTCGTCCGACATCTCCGCGCAACATCAAATTACCCACAGGCTCTCCCGATTGCAGCAACTGCACAAAGCGATAAAGGCGATCACGTTTTTTGGCCATGTCATCCGGCCGGGCATAAAAAGACAAATCAAAAGTCTCAAAGGTCATTTCGTCATAATGGGGCGGAAATCCGGACATTACGTGGATATTGCTTGCCCGTTCTTTAATTTGACATTGACAAAGCTCACCCGGTCGCACATATCCACGATCTTTGCAAACAGAACAGTGCCACCGAGGCTGATACACATCAAGGCCAATGTTATGTTCTTTCAGAAGCTTTTCTTTGTCCGCTTGAAGTTTTTGGTAATCTGCGTTGATTTCATCCACATTGTGGCCGCCACGAAGCACCTCTTGGGCCAATCGTGCCATGAGCAGCCTTTGCGCATTATCTAATTTGGCAAGCTCCGGTAATTCTTTATGGAGAGCTTCCAGCCGTTCGTCCCGCTCCTGTATGCGCAATAAATGCTCGTCCATGTGCTCACTCCTCCAATTGATTCAAATCTCTGAAAGACGCATCTTTAAATGTTCGGTTGGCAATTCGTTTTTCTTGAAAATGGCCTTCTTGACGCCGCTCCGCGTTTTTATTTTTTTGATGCGCAAGCACTGCTTCTTTTGTAAAAAGGCCGCAGTCTTTCCAATTTTCCAACACCTTATCCACATAACCAATAGACGGATTATTGGCATTGATGGTGTTGTCTGCAGCGAATATGACCATTTCATGAGAAAACTGCCACGTATGCGTCCATTTATGATAATAATTCATTTGCTCCGGCGTGGGATGATTATATTTTCCCAAACGCAAAAGCACCGCCTTCACTTTTTGAATGGGCCAATCCAATTTCTCTGCAAACATTTGAAAATCATCTAAGGTTTTTACGTTGGCTTCCTCAGCCATATGCACCAGGGTTTGTAAGGTATAGTGCCGCTCACTGCGATGT
>JAEZVS010000178.1 GCA_023443145.1 Bacillota bacterium
ACTCATACGAGAATAATCGGGCGACCAGTCACGCACGTCGTATTTGGGTGGGCGATCGTTCCAGCTGACCAGATTCAATTCCTTTTTCCATCCATTTTTACTTTCTGAAAGTACTGCTAAATGTTCAACTATATGATAGGTAATATCAGCCACGGCCTCTCCTTTCTCTACAAAGAGATAATAATTTACTGGCACCCAGACGAGTGGCTCCATGGTCCAAGAGCGCTTCAGCCGTCGCAAGATCACGCACTCCGCCGGATGCTTTAATGCCCATTCCCGGGCGTATTTCTGTTCTTATTAAATCGATCATATCGAGATGAACTCCGGGATATTTGAACCCTGTACTTGTCTTAATAAAATCGATGTGCGTGTCATTTAGAAGATGTACCACAAAACGAATGTCATCATCACTTAAGGCGCCGCCTTCAATGATGACTTTTAAAATATGACCTTCTGTTAATTCTCTTACTGCGTGTATTTCTGATAAAATCTGTTGATTTTTCGCAAGCACATCACCCAAACAAAGGACATAATCTATTTCTGTGGCACCATCCTTCAAGGCTTGCTGCGCTTCCAGGTATTTGATCCTAGGATGCATATAGCCGTTCGGAAATCCTACAACTGTACAAATAGGCTTTTTACCTTCTGAAAAAGCCACCGCCTCCTTCACCCAACGTGGAGGAATACATAAAGATGCCACCAGTGAATCTCGGCTGGAAAGTACAAATGCTTCCAGAGCCTCTCTGGTCATTGTCGGTTCCAAAAGTGTATGGTCGATGGTTCTTTCAATGGTATCCACAGACATCATGATCTTTTCTCCAAAGCTTCTGTCAACAGTTGATTGACCAGACCCGGATTGGCTTGACCTTTGGTCTCTTTCATGATTTGTCCGACCAGAAAGCCTAAGGCTTTTTTCTTTCCTGATTTAAAATCAGAGACAGATTTCGGATTCTCGTCTAAAATTTGTTCCACCAACGGCACTAAAGAACCGGCATCTGAAATCTGTTTAAAGCCTTTTTCCTCAACCACTGCTTTAGGATCTTTGTCTTCATCAAAAGATGCTGCAAAGACCTCTTTGGCAATCTTACCACTGATATCACCGGCATCGATCAGCTCAATAAGCTGCACCAACCTTGCCGGCGTAAAACTTGACTCTGCCAAAGACACGTCTCCGGCGTTGACTTTTGCCATCACATCACCTAAAAGCCAATTGGCCACAGACTGACTTTTCCCTGACTGCTGCCAAGCTTCTTCAAAAAATTCTGCGAGATGGCGATCCGCAACGATAATAGACGCATCCGTCTCCGGAAGCTCGGCATCTTCTATAAAGCGGCGACGTTTGGCCCTGGGTAATTCAGGCAAAGCATCTCGAATGGCTTCAATTTCTGCATCAGTAACAATAATCGGTGCCAGATCCGGATCCGGAAAATAACGATAGTCATCGGCTTCCTCTTTGCTGCGCAGTGAAAATGTCTTTCCTTTGGCATCATCCCAGGTTCGGGTTTCCTGTACCAGCTTGTCTCCGTTATCTAGAGCATCGCTTTGTCGATCATATTCGTATTCGATGGCACGTTCCACCGCACGAAATGAGTTCAGGTTCTTGATTTCTGCCCGCACGCCGAAGGTCTCCTGTCCGAAAGGCCGCAAAGATATGTTTACATCGCAGCGAAGAGAACCTTCTTCCATCTTGGCATCCGATACGCCAATATAACTGATGATCGCATGAAGTTCTTCCAGATAGGCTCGGGCTTCTTTTCCGGAACGCATATCAGGTTCCGATACGATTTCAATCAAAGGTACACCTGCGCGGTTATAATCTGCCAGTGACCCGCTGGAGGTGGTAATGGTCGCTCCTTGGTGTACCAGTTTTCCGGCATCCTCTTCCATATGAATGCGCGTAAGTCCGATACGCTTATCTACTCCATCTACGGTTATGTCAACATATCCCTGCTCAGCAATGGGCAAATCATATTGCGAAATCTGATAAGCCTTTGTAAGATCCGGGTAAAAATAATTTTTTCTATCAAATTTACTAAAGTGCGCAATGGAGCAGTTTGTAGCCAAACCGGCTCGAATGGCGTAGTCCAAAACTTTTTTATTTAAGACCGGCAAAGTACCTGGAAAGCCTAGGCAAACCGGGCATACATGGGTGTTGGGTGCGCCGCCAAAAGCGGTGGTACAGCCACAAAATATTTTCGTTTCGGTCTTGAGTTCCACGTGAACTTCCAGACCAATAACCATTTCATAACCCATTATTTTACCTCCCTGTTCCGATTATCGAGGGCATTCGCCACACCTAGAATCTGGGCCTCCTGCCAATAATGACCAATCAGCTGAATCCCAATAGGCATGTGGCCACTTGTACCGTAAGGCATGGACAGTGCCGGCAAACCGGCCAGATTAATGGGACAGGTGCAAATATCTTGTTGATACATCTGTACCGCACTTAAGTTTTCATAAAGCTTCGGAGCTACTTGCACCGTAGTGGGCGTTAATAAGCAGTCGTACTCTGTAAATAGTTTCTCAAAGCCTTCTTTGATGAGGCGTCGCACTTTAAGGGCCTTTAGATAATACGCATCATAATAACCGGCACTTAAAGCATAGGTGCCCAACATAATGCGCCGCTTCACTTCCGCTCCAAAACCTTGGGCGCGCGTCTTTTTAAATAAGCTGACGACATCTGAGGCTTCTTCGCGCAGGCCGTAGCGTACGCCATCGAAACGCGCCAGATTTGAACTGGCTTCAGCCGTCGCAATCAGGTAATAAGCCGGAATCGCAGCTTCCAGACCAGGCAGATGGCAGCGCTCAACCGTTGCACCTAATTCAGATAACTCATCTGCCGCTTTTTCAACAGCAGCTCTCACATCGGGAGCGACTGCATCCGATAGGAATTCGATTGGAACACCGATTCGTTTGCCTTTTACACCGGCTGCCAATAGCCCATCATAAGGCATATGGTTACGATTAACCGATGTGCTGTCTTGCGAATCATAGCCGGCAAGCACGTTCATTATAAGAGCCAGATCCGTCACATTACTTGCCATGGGACCAATCTGATCCAATGATGAAGCAAAGGCAATCAGGCCATAACGAGAAATGGCACCATAAGTTGGTTTTAATCCAAAGATGCCGCAGTATGCTGCCGGTTGGCGTATGGAGCCGCCCGTATCACTGCCGAGCGCCGCAAAACAAAGGTCTGCTGCCACTGCTGCCGCCGATCCGCCGCTTGATCCTCCGGGCACGTGGGCCAAATCGCAGGGATTTTTAGTGACACCGAAATAAGATGTTTCAGTGGTAGCACCCATGGCAAATTCATCCATGTTCGTTTTACCTAATATAATGGCGCCGCTTTCACGTAATTTGCTGATCACTGTCGCTTCATATTGAGATACGTAATTTTTCAGCATATAAGACGCGCATGTGGTGGGCATGTCTGTAGTGACAATGTTGTCTTTAACCGCAATAGGCACCCCTGCTAAGGGACCGATATGTTTTCCTTGCGCAATTTTTTGATCGACTTCCAAAGCTGCTTCAAGCGCAGACTCTTTATTCAAAGATACATAGGCGTTAATGGTGTCATTTTTGGCATCTATATTCGAAAAACATGCCGCCACTGTATCTTTAGCCGATCGCTGACCTGTTTTAAGGCTGTCCAAATAAGACGCTATGGTTTGCTTCATCATACTCCTCCTACACAATACGCGGCACTTGGAACATGTCGTTGGTGGTCTCCGGTGCGTTTTTCAGCACTTTCTCGATGGGAAGTCCCGGGTGTACCGCGTCTTCGCGATAGACATTATGAATATCGGCTACATGATTCAAAGGCAGCACATCATCGGTGTCAATGGTGTTTAAACTGTCCATCATCTCTACGATCATGTTTAATTCATGCAATTGTTCCTCGACTTCCTGATCTGTCAGATCCAGACGTGCAAGATGACCGATTTTTTCTACATTTTCTTTATTTAGCATATTAATCTCCATCCTCATTGTTGGTGTGTATCAAATCCAAAAAGCTTGCTTCATCCAGTACAGGAATATGTAGACTCTGAGCTTTTTCATATTTAGAGCCGACTTCATCACCGGCAAGCAAATAATCCGTTTTGTTACTGACAGACGAGGTCACACGGCCACCGGCCTTTTCAATGAGAACTGTGGCTTCTTTTCGGCTTAAATGGGGCAATGTGCCTGTTAATACAAAAGTTTTGCCTTGAAGTACCTTTTTTGTTACAAGCGCTTCGTCCTTTTCTTGCTCTGCATCCATCTCCACTCCGGCAGCTCTCAACGCATCCAATTCGGCACAATTTCGCTCAGACTGAAAAAAGCACACCACCGAATCTGCAATAGCCGGTCCAATGCCTTCGATAGACAAAAGCGCTTCTTCACGAGCATCAGACAATGCACGCATGGTGGGATAATGAAGCGTCAACAGCTTACTGACATTTAAACCCACCAAAGGAATGCCCAAAGCGAAAAGAATTTGATAAAGCGGCCTTTTCTTAGCAGAATCAATGGCAGCCAGCAAATTATTGGCTGATTTTTCGCCCATGCGCTCCAAAGTCAACAGCTGGTCTTTGCTTAAACGGAAAATATCGGCCGCTTCGCGCACATAGCCTTTATCATATAGACGATTTATGAGAGAGGGTCCCAGACCAACTATGTCCAAAGCATCTCGGCTGACCAGATGAATCAGGCCGGCCCTCACTTGTGCAGGACACGTTAAACGATTGGAACAACGCACCGCCACCTCTTCCTCTAATTGAATCAGAGGACTCCCGCATGCCGGGCAAACCTCAGGAAATACAAAGGGATCATTGCGCGGACCATCTTGCTTCATAACCTTAATGACTTCCGGAATGATTTCACCTGCTTTTTGAATCAACACGCGATCCCCAACCCGAATGTCTTTTTCCATTATAAAATCTCGATTGTGTAAGGTGGCTCGTGAGACAACGGTACCCGCAATTTGCACCGGCGTGAGTTCCGCTACCGGCGTAATGACACCGGTGCGCCCTACTTGCACCACGATATTTTCGACTTTGGTTTCCTGCTTTTCAGTCGGAAATTTATAGGCGATGGCCCAGCGTGGCGTTTTCGCACGATTAGACAACGCCTGTTGTAGCCCTAGATCACTGATTTTAACCACCAAACCGTCGATATCATAAGGCAGTGTTGCACGTATATTATTATAGTGCGCACACAACGCACAGACCTCTTCAATCCCTTCACATCGGACTGATGGCACTGCCGCCAGCCCCAACTGCCGTATATAAGCAATGGCATCATCTTGCGTGGAGAGTTGCGCTTCATCGAGATCGTCTGTATTCATGACAGTATAAAACATTCCCAAAAGTTCACGTTCTGCCGTCACCGACGGATCCAACTGGCGCAATGATCCTGCAGCAGCGTTTCGGGCATTGGCAAAGAGGGGCTGTCCCAACTCGTCTCGCAGATGATTTAAATTATGAAATTGGGATTTCTTTAAATAAATTTCTCCTCGTACTACAAATTCCGACATTGATTCACGCAAAACCAACGGAATATTTTTAATCGTTTTGATATTGGCGGTCACGTTTTCACCGACAAATCCATTGCCGCGCGTTGCCCCCAAGATCAGTCGACCGTTTTCGTAAGTCAATACCACCGACAGCCCATCAATTTTATGCTCAACATTGTATACGAGTGAAGAGACATCAAGTTCTTTACACACCTGTGCATCAAAAGCACGCAAATCATCAAAAGAATAGGCATTTGCCAAACTGAGCAGTGGTGCTTGATGAATGACTTCTTTAAAGTCTGCATCCGGTGTACCCCCTACTCGCTGTGTTGGAGAATCCGGTGTGACCAAATCGGGGTGAGATTTTTCAAGTGCGGACAGCTCCCTATATAATGCATCATATGAAGCATCAGAAATTTCCGGATCATCCAACACATAATATCGGTACTCGTGGTGACGAATTTGTGCACGTAAATCTTTTAATTGTTTTTTGATATCGTTCAAATAATCACCGTCTTTCCATCTTATTTTAACCTACCATAGAGCTTGTGACAATAGATAGGCTGATTGGTTAGCAGTCTCTATCAAAAACTCTTGACAAGACGCCTGCCACACTTTATACTAAAACCAAAATTACATAGAGAATTCTTCAGGGCAGGGTGAAATTCCCGACCGGCGGTAGAGCCCGCGAGCGCAAGCTGATCCGTTTCGATTACGGAGCCGACAGTACAGTCTGGATGGAAGAAGAATGTTGTTTGCCTTGGATACGTATATTTTTGTATCCTTTTTTTCTTTCTACGCCCTCAGTGGGCGTATTTTTTTTAGGAGAGAATTATGAATGACCGAAAATGGATGACCCATGCACTGAACTTGGCACGTCTCGGTGCAGGGCACACTGCCCCCAATCCCATGGTGGGTTGTGTCATAGTAAAAAACGATAAAATTTTAGCTGAAGGTTACCACACTGCCTTCGGCCAACCTCATGCCGAACAGATGGCTTTGGCAAAAGTTGATGAAATGGGGGTGAACTTAGCCGATGCAACGCTTTATGTTACCCTTGAACCCTGCAATCATTACGGTAAAACGCCCCCCTGCGCAGAGCTCATTGCGGCGCATCATCCTGCACGTGTGGTCATTGCCACCAAAGATCCCAACCATATCGCCAGTGGCGGTATGTCACGTCTAAAGGCCGCCGGTATTCAGGTCACATATGGCGTTTGTGAAGCGGACGCGCGCACATTAAATGCCGCATTTTTTCATCACCTGGAAACAGGCCGGCCGCTGGTCACTTGGAAAGTAGCAGCCACTGTTGACGGCCTCGTGGGCCCGGCACAATGCGCCGGGCCAAAAGCCTATAAACATCTAAGTAGTCACGAAAGCGATGCTGAAGTACAGCGTCTGCGCCATCAGATGGGTGCCATTATGATTGGCGCCGGCACGATGCGATCAGACAACCCGCTTTTAACCGATCGATCAGGACTTCAGCCCGTCTCTCATCCCGTTCGCGTGATTGTCGGCCATGATTCGAACATGCTGAGATCGTCCCGAATAGTAGAAACTGCCCACGAAGTGCCCACCATCTTCGCCACTGCCGGTTCGGAACAGGATTATTCTTTTTTGCGACAAGCGGGCTTGCAAATCTGGCATAGGCCCACAGAAAACGTCCCTTTAGAAGACTTGCTGAACCGTTTGGGGGCCAAAGGCATCAACAGCATCCTTCTGGAAGGCGGTGCCACGTTGGCCGGTCGCATGTTTTCTGCACAGCTGGTGGATCGGATAATCGTCATATTGACACCGAAACTCATGGGCCTAAGTGACAGTAAACAAAAAATGCTGGCACCTCTATCCATCGATATTGAACATGCACTGCAGTTGGATGATGTGCACGTTACAACACAAGGTAAAGACATTTGGTACGAAGCCAACGTTAGGAGGCCGGCATGTTTACAGGATTAATTGAATGTACAGGACGCATCCATCAAGTGATTCAAGATGCCTCCGGAACCGAAATCACCATACAAACAGAAGATATTGCTCCTGAATTGGCATTGGGCGATAGTGTCTCTGTCAACGGCATCTGTTTAACAGCGACCAATATTTCTCCAACCACTTTCACTGCGTTTGTGAGCAACGAAACCAGAAGTCGATTAGGGAAAAACGCCTTTCGTGAAGGGCAGTTGGTGAACTTGGAACGGGCAATGGCATTGGGTGATCGATTTGGTGGCCACATCGTTTCAGGACACATTGACGGTATCGGCAGCATCAAAGATATTTACCCGGAAGAAAGCGCCTATATATTTTATATTGCCCTTCCGGCCGATCTTCAACAGTGGACCGTTGAAAAAGGTTCCATTGCCATTAACGGTATCAGTTTAACCATTGCTCGTCTTTTAGAAGACGGCGTAGAACTGGCCGTCATTCCCCATAGTTTGACGGAGACCAACTTAAGACAAGCCAAAAAAGGAGATTTGGTGAATGTAGAAGGAGATATGTTTGCCAAATACATTAAAAAATATGTTGATGCTTATCAACCAACACCGGACAACAAAACAAATGACGACAATGTTTTGGAAACCTTGGTTGAAAACGGTTTTTTGATCTAGGAGGTATGCCTGATGAATAATCACCATCTCATTGAAGAAGCCCTTGACGCCTTACGCAACGGTAAAATTATAATCGTGACTGATGATAAAAATCGGGAAAATGAAGGCGACTGTGTCTGCGCCGCAGAATTTGCCACAACCGATAATGTGAATTTTATGGCAACATACGCGAAAGGTCTTATTTGTATGCCTATGACTGCAGAATTGGGGGATAAGCTGGCTCTTTCACAAATGGTCACGCATAATACCGACAACCATCAAACAGCCTTTACAGTGTCTATCGATCATATAGATACAACCACAGGGATTTCTGCAGTGGAACGCGGATTAACCGCTCGCGCCTGTGTGGCCGATGATGTCTCTCCCTCTGATTTTCGCCGTCCCGGCCACATGTTTCCTTTGATTGCTCGTCCCAATGGCGTTTTAGAGCGACAAGGACACACAGAAGCCACCGTCGATCTGATGCGCCTCGCCGGCCTTAAGCCTTGTGGTCTTTGTTGTGAAATTATGAAAGACGACGGCGGAATGATGCGCTCCGGCGACTTATCCCTTTTTGCCCAAACGCATAATTTAATTACAGTCACGATAGAAGATCTGGTCGATTACCGCAAACATCATGAAATATTGATTGAGCAAGTGACCCATGCCAAGATGCCGACTAAATATGGGGAGTTTACCATCTATGGATATGTAAACAAAATCAACGGCGAGCACCATGTTGCCTTAGTGAAAGGAAATATAGACGCCGAAACGCCCGTTCTCTGCCGCATTCATTCCGAGTGTCTCACCGGTGATGCACTTGGTTCGGCCCGCTGCGACTGCGGCGAACAATATGATGCCGCTATGAAAGCCATCTCTAAAGAGGAAAGCGGCATATTGGTTTATCTCAGACAGGAAGGACGGGGCATTGGCCTCATAAACAAAATCAAAGCCTACGCCTTACAGGATCAGGGATATGACACCATTGAGGCCAATCATCTCTTGGGCTTCCCTGATGATTTGAGAGATTATGGCATCGGGGCTCAAATCTTAAAAGACCTGGGGGCCGGTTCCATACGACTTATGACCAACAATCCTCAGAAAGTGGCCCATCTCGAAAGTTACGGACTGGACATTTGTGCCAGAGTGCCCATTCAAATGCCTATCCATCATCATGATGCCCACTATCTTCGCACCAAGCAAGAAAAAATGCACCACTATCTGACTTACGATCAAAATTAATTTAGTGAAGGAGACTGACTATGAACATCATTCAAGGAAATTTGACTGCCAAAGATGAAAAAATCGCCATCATTGCATCTCGCTTTAATGAATTTATTGTGAACAAACTGATCTCAGGTGCCGAGGATGCTTTGGTGCGCCATGGCATTAAAAATGAGAACATTACCCTTTATTGGGTGCCGGGCGCTTTTGAAATACCGGCGCTTGCAAAAAAGCTGGCGGATACCAAAACCTATGACGCGATTATTTGCCTGGGTGCAGTGATTCGCGGAGCGACACCTCACTTTGATTACGTATCGGCAGAAGTTAGTAAAGGCGTGGCTCAAGTGGCCATGGACGCCATCTGTCCTGTGGTTTTCGGCGTGCTGACCACCGACAACATTAGTCAGGCTATAGAACGGGCTGGCAGCAAAGCAGGAAATAAAGGTGCAGATGCGGCAATAACCGCCATTGAAATGATTCATGTTTATAAAGCTGTTTAATAGCAATATGATATCAAAAAAAAGCGTGCGACGAATTTTAATCGTCACACGCTATATTTTCATTTATGTCCGTTTCAGCTCTGATTTCTGCCAAAAGTAAATCTTCTTCAGGAGATAAAATTCTTTTGGCC
Source organism: Bacillota bacterium (assembly GCA_023443145.1). Taxonomy (GTDB): domain Bacteria; phylum Bacillota; class Peptococcia; order Peptococcales; family Peptococcaceae; genus Peptococcus. Next base: position 9,935 of record JAEZVS010000178.1, read on the forward strand.
AACAAATCCGGCCGTCGCTTCAACGTTCGCCTCAACGATTCTTTTTTTTGCCAACGCACAATATTGGCATGGTGACCGGAAAAAAGCACCTCAGGAACCAACATACCTTCAAAGTCTCGCGGCCGTGTATATTGCGGATATTCTAAAAGACCGTCGAAAAACGAGTCCTCTTCATACGATATCTGCTCTTTTATGACACCGGGAATCAACCGCGCCACGGCATCAATGATGACCATTGCCGGCAGTTCACCACCAGTTAAGACGTAATCACCAATTGAATACTCCCGGGTT
>JAEZVS010000018.1 GCA_023443145.1 Bacillota bacterium
ACTCATAATGCACGATGGTCATCTGTGTGCCGTCTCTCCTGATTTTACTGTGACATCTGATTTGGAAAAGGCTGCATTTGCACCTGTCGGAAAATAAATAAGCATTAAAATAGCGCGTGATCTGCTACAGTCACGCGCTGTTTTTATTTATAACACCACGTCTCGGTAAGAATCGCGAAGTGCTGTTTTATTTTCCACTTTCTTTGCCAATGGCTTTTCCGCCATAGAGACCCACAATCCACATGGGACCAATCAAAGCCAACAGTATATTGTTGTAGATTGAATAAACCCCATGCATCAAGCAATGCTCTATCACAATCATACTTAGTAATAAGAAGAGATAAATAAGAGCCAGATGTTTTTTATATTTTTTATATGATATATTTTGCCCCAGAAAAACATTATACGCACAAATCAGCACAATCAGAGGAATGGTATACCTCAGAGAGAAAGGATGAATGTCGTTTACAAACAACAAAATGGTAGCGACCACCACCGCTAAAACCATTGATAATCGTTTCATTATCGCATCATCTCCCTTTCATGAAATGGCACTGCTAAAACAACCAAAGCTATGTCCAGAGCATACCCCCGTTTTGATGGTTTGTCAACGCGCGCTTCACTCATTTCACCAATTCATATATTATGTTTTAAGAATGTAGCAAATGTTTTTGACCGTCTACATGATTTCAGAGTATATTCAATCTCTTACTGCTCTTATTTATTCAATATCTGGTGCATCCTTTAAAACCAAGTTTTTTCACTGTTCTTCCATGGCAATATGGACACATCATCTTAAAATGGAATCTCCGCGCACAATGTATTTGATGCAACCGCCACTCAAGCTAAACAAAAGCTTTTAACAGCTTCGCTTTCCAAACTCTGCATGCATATTGACGAGAAATCGTTCATCGGAAAAAAAATCCCGCTTACGTTTTACCAACGCTTAGCGAGATCTATTATAAGCCAATATGGCACTTCTTTGTTTCATGTTCAGGCATCACAATAAATATGTGCAATATCATCTGCCCGGATGGGCAAACCACTTTGAAACATGGGGATGGTTTGAAATTTAAAACGGCTGATACGGTGAAGCCGATCGATTTTTTCTTTGATTTCTTTTTGCGGACATTCACCGGTACGAATATAAGTGTTGAGCGTGTCATAAGTAAAGCCCAGCACTTCCTCGTCGGTATGGCCGGTCAGCCCATCGGCGGGAGGTATCACAAGGAAACGTTCCTCTACCTCCATAAAGCGCCCCAGCTGTACCACTTCATCAGTTGTCAGGGTAGCCAAAGGCGAAAAAGCGCCGCTGGTGTCGCCGTAGATGGTGGCATAGCCTACCCAGTCTTCACTTAAATTGGAAGTGTTCCACACCACGCCGCCCACAGTTTGTGCCACAGCGTAGAGGGCCGCCATCCGCAAACGAGGCGGCAGATTGAGGGCTGCTTGACGGCTGAAATCACCCACCGCCTTTGTTACATCACGGGCAAGGGCATCGGCGACATCGCCAATGGGCACCACATGGTGGCGAATGCCCAACGATGCCGCCACTGCTTGCGCCACATCCAAATCTTTCTGCACGCCGCGAGGCATGGTAACGCCCAGCACATTTTCTTTACCCATAGCCCGAGCGGCCAAAGCGGCCACTACGGTGGAATCTTTCCCGCCGGAAATGCCCACCACCGCCAAGTCGCTGCCAATATCATGCATGCGATCGCGCGTCCATACGATCATCTCATCCAATATAGACGACAACGCTTGTTGAGATAGTTTCATAGTGCCTCCTGTGGCTAAATGTATTGCTTTAGAACATTCGAAAAGCTTTCAATGAGCAATTTATCATGAGCGGATGCTCGTCTGTTTGTCACCAAGAACAGTTGGAAAACCGTCTCTTTTAAATTGAGAGGCACATGCACCGAATCGGAAAACACATTACGGTTAATATACGGCGGATAAGAGTACATCAACGTATTGCCTTCATTCAACAGCTCACGGCACATATTGTAATTATTGGTGGATAATAGCACATGCAAATCAATGACATTTTGCAGCGCATGCTCCCCTTGAGGGCCGCCGGCTTCATAAATAATAAACGGATAATCTCGAATAGACTGCAACGACAAACTATGCTGATGGGCCAACGGATGGCGCGGACTCATGGCAATAGATATGGGATAGGTGGCCAAAAGCGTCAGCTCTACATTTTTAGGAATATGGGAATGAAAATAATCCAACGAGTTGGCAATCAGCACCACGCCCACATCACCCGGATTTTGTGCCACTTCAGCCACTATGTCGTCTTGATAACGTTCTTGCAGATACACTTGAACTTTGGGATAGGTATGTAGATAGTCCACATAAGCCACCGGCATGATGGAAATGGACACCATCGGTGACAAGTGAATGTTTAATTTTCCTGATAATATATATTGACCTGCACGATCTGCATGTACATGAATTTGATCAATCATTTGATCGTAACGGGCCACAATGGCTTGGGCTGCATTGTAGACGATGACACCTTGAGTGGTTAGAGTCACCCCTTTTTTGGTACGGTTCAGCACTTGAAATCCCAGTTCATCTTCTAAATTTCTTAGTGATTGATTCAGGCTTTGCTGAGAGATGAAGATTTTCTTGCTGGCTGCATTAATGGAGCCGGCCTTCACCACTTCAATCAAAAATTCCAATTGTTCTATTTTCATCTTTATTCCCCTCTGCCTGGAAAATTGCTCTGTTTATTATACAACAAAACACCCTTCCATACAATTAAGGTAAAATGACAAAGCTATCATTTTTGCCTTAACAAAGCCAACGGCGCCTTTATTTATATTTCGCAATGTCCAACAAAATGTTATATGTTAACGGCACCTTCATTATAAGAAAAACAAACACCGGATAAACGCTTTATAGAATACATCCTTTCTCAGGGAATCGGTATTCATACATAGGCTTTTCCAGGTGACTTATTCCTTGCAAAAAAAAACCACCCCTATGCCGTAATGACACAGGAGTGATATGAGCGAGTAAGTTTAACGGTAAAGACCCAAGCCTACCATTTCAGTAGAGGGGTTGGCCGGTGTCACGTCATGATGCGCCCCTTCTGAAGCACCGAGAGGTGCCACAAACGCCAAACCGATAATGGCGATGATCGGCAGAACCAGACCTAAAACTTTTTCACGAACAGAGATTGATTTTTGCATGATAATGCCTCCTTACATCACTTAAGCGATGCCACTTTAGCGGTGGACTTATTCTAAACAATAATTCATAAAGAATAATGACCTACGGATAAATCCGTATATCGTATCACAACCGCAGGACCAACGGCCCCAGCGAATGCAATAGAACGACCGCAGTGCATAAGACGAATATTTATGCACCTGTACTCCTCTCGGAAACATTTTAATCGGAAACTTTACGTTCGTTTGACTGTTGTGCTGCGTGGTTCGGTCTTTCTTTACAAGACAAATTATAGCATGACGCTTTCATTTTAGCAATATGGTGCCTTCATTTTTGAGATTTAAAGGAATTTATATAATAAAAAAAGCGCATTTATAAACCATTTACATAAAATTGCAAGGGTTTCATTTTGTTGCAATCATTTATTGAAACCCGCCGCGGGCTTGCAAACTTATGCAAGCGCACACATGGTATTTGCGCCTTCCGTCCTCACTCAAGAGACACCCTGTATTTCTGCTCCCGACATTTTGGAAATTTTATAGCCTTGAGAAATTTTTCTCTTTCTAGTTTGCTCATCTATTGTAAGTTATTTTTACTTCTTTGGATAAATCTCGTATAAAAATTCAGGTGCCGCAATTAAGGCGGCACCTGAAAAAAATGTTACATATGCACTTTTTTTAAAGAAGATGGGCCAACAGATCATCCTGATTTTTTGGAGAAAGATAAGCCAGAGGCAAATCGAAAATGCTCACGCAACCGCGACGGCCTTCTTGATGGGCACGATAAACGGCTCGAGCACAAGCCACATTCACTGCAGCGGTAAACTCGGGGTTACTGGCCAAATCTAATGAGAAAGTGATGAGTTGGCCAACGCCCGGTGAGGTTTCTCCCCGACGCAATACTCGACCGCCGTGAGGCATGGCCGTATGTTCCGCATCGAAGGTGGCTTCATCGATGAAGTTCACTTCGGTGTCATATTCATCAAAATAATTGGGCATGGTGACAATGGCTTCACGAATGGCATCTTGATCTGCCCCGTCTTCTGCCACCACATAACAACGACGTAAATGTTTGTCGCGGGTGGTAAGCGCATCGCCTTTTCCTTCGGCCACAGCCTTCACCGCTTCTTCGCGGGGGATGGTGTACTGCACGCCTCGGCGCACACCTTCAATGCGACGAATGGCATCGGAATGACCTTGACTGACACCCGGTCCCCAGAAGGTGGTGGTGTCGCCTCCGGGGAGTACCGCTTCGCCTAGAAGACGCGCCAGCGAAAAGAGCCCGGGATCCCAGCCGGTGGAAATCATAGCCAGACGTTCATTGCCGCAAGCCGCATTCATATCGGCGAAATGTTCCGGGATTCGGGCGTGGGTATCAAAACTGTCCACCACATTGGTAATAGATGCAAATTCCGGTCCTTGACTGATAAGATCGGTGGCCGATCCGCCACAAAGAATGGCCACATCCACATCGTGGTTTTTTAAATCATTCGCCGCATAGCACGGTGACGCACTGTCCAAACTTTTTGGATCGCGACGGGTAAACACCCCCACCAATTCCATATCCGGCTGCTGTAAAACAGCTTTTTCAACGCCTTTGCCCAAATTTCCATATCCTACAATTGCTACTCTCATACATTTTTCTCCAATCTGCTTTTAAATTAATGTACTGGGCCCATCGTCTGCACTAAGCGGGGGGATGCGCTCAATGACAAATATCGTTCATATTATAGAGCCCCGGCGCAGCATGTGCAAGAAAAGATGCGGCGCGCAAAGCCCCTTTTGCAAAAATCATTTTCGAAAGCGCGGTGTGCTTTAACTCTACTATTTCATCGGTGCCGGCAAAAAGCACCGTATGCTCGCCCACAATGGTGCCGCCGCGGACAGCGTGAACACCGATTTCATCCGATGGACGCTGGCCCACCATGCCTTCGCGGCCATAAATGGCTGTTGTATGCTCAGCACGACCCTTTTGCGCGGCATCCAAAAGCATTTTAGCGGTGCCGCTGGGGGCATCCTTTTTAAAGTGATGGTGCTTTTCTATAATTTCAATATCAAAATCAGACAGCACCTGCGCCACCTGTTCGGTGATGGTTTTCAGCACATACACACCGATGGACATATTCCCTGAATGAAAGATGGGAATTTGTTTGGCAGCCTCTTCAATACGGGTCATCTCATCCGCTGTATGACCGGTGGTGGCGATGATCACCGGCAGTCGACGCTCAAGAGCAAAGTCCAACAACGGACCGACGGTGCTGTGCACCGAGAAGTCAATAATGACATCTGCTTCAGGCGCCTCATTCAGTTGGGGAGAAATCGGAAAGGCCGCTGAATCATCGCTGACATCGGCCCAACCGAAAACAATTTCTGTTTCAGGGTCAGCGGTCACGGCAGAAGCCACCACTTTCCCCATGGCGCCGGTGGCGCCCGATAAAATAATGCGCATCATCAAGCCTCCAACAAACCCAGCGCTGTCAGATCTTCACGCAGCACCTGAAGTGTGTGTTCAGACGGCGGCACCATGGGCAGACGGTAAGCTCCGCCGGGAAGGCCCATCATGTTGGCAGCAGCCTTCACCGGAATGGGATTTGATTCCATAAAGAGCGTACGCACCAATTTTTGGTAACGAGCTTGCAGCGCCAGCGCCTCGTCATGACGGCCTTCCAACCAAAAATGAGAAATATCCCGCACCACAGACGGTGCAATATTGGCCAGAACCGAAATCACGCCTGCACCGCCGCAGGCCATAACAGGTACGGTAACATCATCATTGCCGCTGTAAATATCAAAATCCGGACCGCATTGGGCGCGCAAATCCACCGTTACAGATAAATCGCCGGTGGCGTCTTTAATGCCCACAATGTTGGGATGTTTGGCCAAACGGGCCACTGTGGGTGGTTTTAAGTCAATACCCGTGCGCCCGGGCACATTATAGAGCACAATAGGAATGTTCACACTGTCAGCCATGGCCATAAAGTGCTGGTAAAGCCCTTCCTGACTGGTTTTATTGTAATATGGCGTGACAAGAAGGAGCCCATCAACGCCCACCGCTTCGATGGCTTTAGAGAGTGCAACCCCATGGCGGGTATCGTTGGACCCTGCACCGCCGATAACAGGAATGCGCCCGTTCACGTGTTTGACCGTGAAATCCACCACATCAATTTGCTCTTGGTCGGTCAGAGTTGAAGCTTCACCGGTGGTACCGCAGATAATAATGCAATCGGTACCGCCTTCGATTTGATAATCGAGCAGCTTGGCCAATGCCTCATAATTTACATCACCGTTTTCGTGGAAGGGGGTAATAATGGCAACACCGGAACCTGTAAAAATGGACATAATAAAGTACTCCTTTCATTTGGCTTTCCTATGCTTTTCCTATATTGACTGGTTTGAAGTTTATTGACCTTTTTCAAGTCACTGCGCTTCAAATCCATCAATGGCTTTTTATAAATCTGCTGTTTTTTGACAAAGTTTCTTGCAAGCAATAGCGGATCTCTTTAATCCACCACATCCAAATGCACAATATCATCTAAACTTTCTCGGCGCACCGCCAAGCGTGCGCCTTTTTCATTCACCAGAACCACCGCCGGACGAGGCAACCGGTTATAAGAAGAGAACATGCTGAAGCAATAAGCGCCCGTGCCGGCAATGACCAACAAATCTCCCGTCTGTGGAGTAGGCAACTGAGCCCCGCGAATAAGCACATCACCGGATTCACAATACTTACCGGCAATGCGATAAGCCTCTTGGGGCGTTTCATCCAGACGATTGGCAATACATGCTTCATATTTGGCTTCGTAAAGAGCCGGGCGCAAATTGTCGCCCATCCCTCCGTCAATAAACACATAATGCACATCGTCTTGCAAGTGCTTCACATCACCCACCTGATAAAGGGTAAATCCGGCACTGTTCACCAGAGAGCGGCCCGGTTCCACCCAAAGTTCAGAAAGGGTCAGACCGCGGTCATAAGTTTCACGGGCTACAAAATCGGACAGGGTTTCTAGAAAATCGGGAATATCGAAAGGTTCGTCGCCTTCCGTGTAATATACTCCGAAACCGCCGCCTAAGTTGAGCACATCTAAAACAAGTCCTGCATCTCGCCAGGATGCCAGTGCTTCAATCATAACCAGCGCGCTTTTTAGAAATGAGTCGCTGGCAAAAATCTGTGAGCCAATGTGGCAATGCACGCCACGCAAGCGAAGCCCGGGCAGATCTTGAATAGATAAGAGAACAGGTAGCGCTTCATCCAGCGCCACACCAAATTTACTGTCACTGGTGGCTGTTTGAATGTAGGCATGGGTATGTGCGTCAATACCGGGATTCACCCGAAGAAGCACATCCACCACTTTACCTTTTTCAGCAGCCAAATCCGACAAGCGTCTCGCTTCCTGTCCGTTATCCAAAATGATGGTGCCCACGCCCGCTTCCAGGGCCAGATCCAACTCTCGATTCAACTTATTATTGCCGTGAAAAACCACATCTTTCATCGGGAAACCTGCCAAACGCGCTGTATGAAGCTCTCCTTCCGACACCACATCCAGGCCCAGCCCCAGCTCTTTATAAATTTTTATGAGGGCAATAAAGCTGGCCGCCTTAGAAGCAAAGATCACTTTGGTGTGAAATACATTTTCTTTAAAACGGCGAGCCATAGCGCTCGCTGTTTCACGAAGCTGGGTTTCATCATATACAAAAAGCGGTGTGCCATACGTTTGTGCCAGTTCGTCCATCCCCACTCCGTGAAGGGTGAGCATGCCTTTTTTATTTTCTGTATGATTGGTTGGTCTCATAAATTCATCCTTTCTTATTATAAATAGGCCAGACGCCTATAAAAAAACAGAACCATGAGCAAAAGGTCTCATGGCTCTGACGGGTTCAGATATCCTTTTGCCCGTGATGTGTGAGCCCCCCGATTAAAGATTGGGCAACCTTTAATCGACAGTACCATACCTCTTAGATATGATCCCAGTGCTTTACACTTCGGCAGTTGCGCCTTTCGGTAACCCTACTCATCACACCTGCGGCCTCTCGCACATCTCCTATATTGTTTCTGTGAACTATAGCAGAGCATCTGCCTTCTGTCAAGTCTCAATAGAAAAAATTTCAAAAAAGTTTGCGACGGGTACATTTTGAAACGCCCACTTCATAACATTCTCCAGATCTAAGACACCGTCAACGATTGACCCGCCATCACAAACAGCGATTTTGCTGTTTTCTTATGTACTCCTCTCTAATGTACGAATCGACGACGTATTCGTTTCTATATGATATAAGATTAACTTTCATCCGGATATACAACCACAGGTTGATACATCTAAAAGGGTCAGCGACGGCATGAATGCACATACATTTTTATTTTCAATCTATGAGAAAAACAAACTGCGCTATGTCCTAGGTATTGGTTCACTCACAAGCTGACCTGTTCTTCCAATACACTGTCTCCATCAATGCGCCACACGGCAGTGGCCACTTGGGCTACAAAGGCTTCATCATGAGATACAAATAGCACGGTTCCTTCATAATCTGTCAAAAATTGTTCCACCGCTTCCAATGACGGCAAATCTAAAAAATTGGTCACTTCATCTAAAATCAATACATTGGCCGCCGATACGAAGAGCATGGCGAGTTGCAGCTTTACTTTCTCTCCACCTGAAAGACTGCCGGACTTTTGCTGGAGGCGGTCACGATCAAAGCCCATCCGCACCAACACATGGTGCATCACCTGTTCATCTTGCACCGACACCCGCCGCATATTTTGCAGGATACTTTCTTCAGGCACAAGACTGCTTAAATCCTGCCGAAAGTAGCCCAACTGGGCCTTAGGAACCTTTCGCACGCCATCAGCATCTTCCATCAGACACTTTAGCAGCGTCGTCTTTCCCGATCCGTTGGCCCCCATTAATGCCACTTTTTCTCCCCGCTTCAATTGAAGATTCACTTTAGAAAAAAGCGGTTTCTCTCCTGGTCGGGAAAAAGAAAAATCATGCAGCGACAACACCACCGGGTTCATTGGCGGCTGCGTCAGTTGAAAATCAGGACGAATCGCCACCTCTCTCGGGGGCCGTTTTTTCTCTTCCATCTGCGCAATGCGTTTTTCAGTATGTCGCGCCGCTCGATTTAAATGTTTGGATTTGCCGCCAATGGATTTTCCCACAGCGCCATACGCACGTCCTTTGCGCTCCGACGAACTCATGCTTCGCGGCGCTTTTTCCGTTTTTTGGGCCCGTGCTTTTTGACTGCGCACCACATTTTCCAATCGCTTTTTTTCCGCGCAGTAGACTTCGTATTCTGCCATACGCCTATCCAAGTCGGTCGCCAGCCAGTCTGCATATGCTCCGTAATGCCCGGGATAATCCAGCAATGTGCCTTCGCGAATGGCCAGCGTACGATTGGTGCATGCATCCAATAGGGCGCGATCATGAGAAATCAACACAAAGGTGGGCACCTGCTTTAAGGCGGCCAGCAAAAGCGCTCTGCCTTCCTCATCCAAATTGGCACTGGGCTCGTCAAAGAGCAGACAATCGGCATCACTTGAAAAAATTTCTGCCAGACGGCGTCTCCCTGCTTCGCCACCGGATAAATCGCCAATGCTTTGGTCCGTCAGTTGATGCACGCCCCATTGGCCGCTGAGCTTCGGATCCGGCCGGCATTCTAACGAGGGTGTAAAAAACTGAGGCATCATCTTGATGCGCCCTTCTGAAATCACCCGGCCTGCGTCGGGAGACAGTGCCCCGGTCATCAGTTGGAGCAGTGTGCTTTTTCCGGCGCCATTGGCCCCCACCAGACCAATGCGATCGCCTGTGTGTATGTCCAAGCGTTCAAACTGAAACAGAAAAACACCGGGATATGACATTTCAATATGCTGCATAGATAAAATACGCATGCCATCATCTCCTTTGCAGCCGATGCAGAGTTTATCACCTGCTGTTCATCTGCTCCAGTTGAAGAAGTGCCGTTTTACGCCAAGAACCGGCACAGTAGCCACCCACTGTGCCGTCAGCCGGTACCACACGGTGACAAGGGCATAAAATAAGCAGCGGATTTCTTGACAGGGCAGCACCTACTGCTTGCGCGGCGCGAGGATTTCCCAGCCGCCGGGCCAATTCTCCATAAGTGATGGTGCTGCCGTGAGAAATGGTTCGGGTTAAGCACAGCACCTTCTCTTGAAAAGAGGTGAGACCGGAAAACAAAAAAGAGCCGCTGTACTCAAATGGACGCCCGGAAAAATATCGGGCAAGGGACCGGGTTAGGCGATGCAGGGCGTGAATATCCGACAAATCGACGGCATTATTTTTCATGCACATGACTGGCGTTGTTTGGCCGGTGATTTGCTCTTCGAGAAAAGATTTGTCTGCCAAAAAAGCCGCGTCCATTGCAGGAAACGCGGCTTCTGAAAATTCCAGCCCTAGGAGAATGCCCCGCCGAACAGTTGCGGTCATGGGCCCTAAAGGTGTCACCAAAGAAGCTGTTGCCATCATGCTTGAGCGGCCTGGGCTTCCGGCAATCGATAGCGGGTTTCAATAAAGCGCACCGTTTGGGTTTTATGGCGCAACACCACTGTGTGGGTGTACACATGATCCCCATCTTTGCGAATACCGCGCAGGATTTCACCATTGGTAACCCCGGTGGCAATAAACATCACATCTTCACCGGGCACCAAGTCATTTAACGTGAGGGTTTGGTCTACATCGGCACCCATGGCGCGGGCGCGCTGAATTTGTTCGTCATTTTCCGGCGTCAGGCGTCCTTGCATATCGCCGCCCAGCGCTTTCACGGCAGCGGCAGCCAATACCCCTTCCGGTGCACCGCCAATGCCTAAGACCATATCAATATCGCCTTCCAAGGCTGCGGTGAGGACAGGAGAGACGTCGCCATCGGTAATAAGACGCACCTTCGCCCCCAGGCCTTTTACCGCCTGTTTGATGTGATCATGACGTTCGCGGTCTAAAAGGCAAACGCACATTTCGCTCATATCTTTCCCCAGCGCACGCGCCACATTGGTCAGATTCTCTTCCACACTTTTTTCAATGTCGATGGCACCTTTGGCCTTCGGCCCCACAATGATTTTATCCATATACATATCCGGTGCATGCAAGAGGCCACCGCTTTCAGCCACTGCCATCACGGCAATGGCACCGGGCTGGTTTTTAGCCGTTAAGTTGGTGCCTTCCAGCGGATCGACGGCGATATCCACTTCCGTACCGCCATGACCCACTTTTTCGCCGATATAGAGCATGGGGGCTTCGTCCATTTCACCCTCGCCAATAACAATGGTGCCGGAAATATCCACCGTATCAAACATACGGCGCATCGCTTCGACAGCGGCGCCATCAGCGGCATTTTTTTCCAAACGGCCGATCCAAGAGGCGCAATTGATGGCCGCCGCTTCGGTAACCCGGGCAAATTCAATGACCAATTCCCGTTCCATTTATTGTCCTCCTTATGCCTTACCGTTGGAGCCAAAGATGCGAATTTTTTCGATGACCCGTTCTGTCATCCGTTCGCGAGCCGGCCCCAAAATTTTACGAGGATCAATTTCATTGGGGGTGGCTTTCAACACCTCGCGAACGCCATCGGTGAAGGCTTCACGAAGGTTGGTATCAATGTTGATTTTACGTACGCCCAAAGCCACAGCTTGGCGAAGCGCTTCGTCGGGCACACCGGAAGAACCGTGGAGCACAATGGGGATCTGCACCCGGCGTTTAATTTCCTGAAGGCGATCAAAATCCAATTTCGGCTCACCTTTATATTGGCCATGAGCAGTGCCAATGGCGACCGCCAAAGAACGAATGCCGGTTTTTTCTACAAAGTAAGCGGCTTCGTCAGGATCGGTGAAACTGGCTTCTCTGTCGGTCACGGTGATGTCATCTTCCGTGCCGCCAATTTTCCCCAACTCTGCTTCCACCGATACATCCAATGCGCGCGCCACATCGAGCACACGGTTGGTCATGGCTATGTTTTCTTCTAACGGATATTTTGAATAGTCGATCATCACCGAGGTAAACCCCCGTCCAATACACTGCATCACCTGTTCAAAGCTGGTGCCGTGATCCAGATGCAGTGCCACGGGCACATCGGTGGTATCGGCAGCGGTGCGCACCAAATTTACAATGTAGGGCAAACCGGCATACTTAATGGCACCTTGACTGGCCTGAATAATCACCGGCGAACGTTCAGCATCGGCGGCTTTAATGATGGCCTGTACAATTTCCATGTTGTTGCAGTTAAAGGCACCTACTGCGTAACCGCCGGCTTCGGCTTGTTCCAATAAATAATCCACATTAACTAATGGCATGGTTATCCTCCTTTACATTCGCTCAGACGCCGTAACGCCCAACAGCGTAAGCACATTTCTCAAAGTGATGCGTGCGGCATCCACCAACACCAGGCGCGCCTGTTGTAATTCGGCATCGGATGTGAGCACTTTACAACTATTGTAGAAGCTGTGGAAAGTATTTGCAAGATCTTTTGCGTAGTAAGCCAAACGATAGGGACTGAGCTCACGTGCGGCTTCTGCCACTTCTTCCGGCCAAAAAGCAATTTTTTCAAGAAGCGCTTTCTCCGCCGGATCGATGAGCAGAGCCAAGTTGACCTCTGCCGCTTTCGGCGCCTGACCGCCGGCCACAGAAAGCAGCGAACAAATGCGGGCATGGGCATATTGCACATAATAAACCGGGTTGTCTTGGGATTCTTTCTTGGCCAAGTCCAAATCAAAATCCATAGGGCTGTCCGGACTGCGCATCACAAAAAAGAACCGCGCCGCATCTCTTCCCACATCGTCAATGAGCTCTTCCAACGTAACATATTGGCCCGAGCGTTTGCTCATCTTTACGATCTCGCCATCTCGATAGAGACGAACCAGCTGCATGAGAATGACGGTCAAATTCTCTCCCGGGTAGTCCAAAGCCGTGAGGGCATTTTTAAGTCGCGCCACATGACCATGGTGATCGGCGCCCCAAATATCGATCAGTCGGTCATAGCCGCGGTCGAATTTTTCTTTATGATAGGCAATATCCGCGGCAAAATAGGTGGGCATACCGTTTTGGCGGACCAACACCTCATCTTTTTCTTCCCCATAACTGGTGGATTTAAGCCAAATGGCGCCGTCTCGTTCGTCGATGAGGTTTTTCTCACGCAATGCCTCCACCACGGCCAGAACCTGCCCGCTCTCGTGGAGGCTCTTTTCACTGTACCAACGGTCAAACGTCACGCCAAAGCGGTCAAGCCCTGCTTGAATCCCGCCTACCTTCTCCTGAAGGGCAAACGCCGTCATCACAGCCAGACGTTCGTCGCGCGGTTTTTCGGTAAGCGCCTCACCATATTGATCCAGAAGATGTGCAGCCGTCGTTTTAATATCATCGCCTTTGTAGCCGTCTTCCGGCAAAGGAAAGTCATCCTTGCCCAAAGCCTCATAATAACGGGCTTCCACAGAAAGAGCCAAGTTGTTCACCTGATTGCCCGTATCGTTAATATAATACTCTTTGTCAGCCACGTAGCCGGCGGCATTTAAAACGGCAGCCAAACTGTCACCCAAAGCCCCACCGCGGGCGTTGCCCATGTGCAAAAGTCCTGTTGGGTTGGCGCTCACAAATTCCACCAAAATGCGCTCGCCGCTTCCGCTGTCTGAAGACCCGAAAGCCAGATCTTCTTCCTGTGCGGCAGCCAACACCGGCATTATCCAATCGTCTTCCAAAGTGAAGTTGATAAAGCCCGGGCCGGCAACAGCCACGCCTTTTAAGGGTGGTGTGAGTACCATATGTTCAATAAGGGTTTCAGCAATAAGCCTCGGATTTTTCTTTAACGGCCGCGCCAGTTGCATGGCCATGTTGGTGGCAAAATCGCCGTGAGATAAATCGTTGGGGCGCTCAATCACGAAAGAAAAATCTTCCGGATCAATCCACGATTCTTCTTGCTGCGCCGCTTCAAAAGCTTTAATGAGGCAGGCGCGCACAAGTAATTTGGTTTCATCCACAATATTCATATTTGACCTCCCGAAGACTGTTGTTGGGCATCCCGCTGAGACAGCGCCTCTTGGGCAATAATTTCATCACCGGGCCAAGGCACATTCTGTCCCTGCACCTTTTGTGCCCGTTCGTGCCCTTTGCCCAAAAGAAGGACCACACCACCTGCCGGTGCCTTCTGTATGGCAGTATGAATGGCCGCCGCTCGGTCTTCAATAACAGCGACGGGTACATCTGCCACAAAAGCCGCTTGTATTTCATCACAAATCGACGCCACCGATTCAAAGGCCGGGTCATCGGCCGTGAGATAGATTTGATCTGCAGACCGGCTGGCCACCTCGCCCAGATTGGCACGACGGCTTTCGGCCTTGTTTCCCGGTGCTCCGAATACAACAGTTTTATATGCGCCGGGAAAATCATTCTCAGCGGTGCGAAACACTTCGCGAAAACTGATGTCGTTATGGGCATAATCGATGATCACCGTCACATCCCGCCCGGTAAGATAGGTCATATGCCCGGGCATACGCACCTGAGCCAGCGCACCGGAAATGGTCTCCGGCGAGACACCGCGGCTCAAAGCCACAGATGCTGCCGCCAGTGCATTTTGCACATTGAAATGACCATGCAACGGCAGATACACCGGGAAGGCGCCGTCTGCATGATGCAAGATAAAATGCATGCCATCTGCTCCGGCTTGCACATTTTCGGCTCGCACCAGGGCCTTATCATTTAACCCGAAAGTCACCGCATCATCCAGATTTTTAATGGCGCGCTTGAGCTCTTGCCTTTCGGCATCATTGCCGGTGGCTTCTGTTGATACGAAGGCACGTCGGCTGATGTCAAATAGATGCAGTTTGCTAAAAAAATAATCGGTAAAATTCGGATGCTCAATCGGTCCGATATGATCGGGCGCAATATTTAAAAAGATTGCCGCATCAAAACAGATGCCCGCCACTCGGCCGTATTTCAACGCCTGACTGGATACCTCCACCACCATGCGCGTCAAGCCTACCTCCCGTGCCGTCGCCATGTATTGATAAAGATCGATGGTCTCGGGTGTGGTCAGGCGTGCTGCTTCGTCGTGAATGCCGTCAAAAACTCGTGAAGATGAGGTGAGGGCACAGGGCTTGTCACCGATTTTTTCCGCGTGGGCATCGAAGATGGCTTTCAGCATGGTCACCGTGGTGCTTTTGCCTTTCGTACCGGTCACCGCAATAAGATCCAGATCTTTCCAAGGCGCTTCATAAAAGAGATTGGCCGCCACTGCCATGGCTGCGCGAATATCCCTCACTTGAACGCAACACACTTCGTCCGGCGTTTCACGAGGCGTCTCCGTTAAAACGGCCACTGCCCCTTGCCGCAGCGCTGCGGCAAGATAGGTTTCTTTAAAAGCCGCCCCCTTACAAATAAAAAGCGAACCCGGCGCCACGTGCCGAGAATCATAGGTCAGTTCTCGGATGTCCACATCCCGTTTTCCCTGCACAGATTCCAAGAAGCCCGATATCTCAAGCTGCTCGATGAGTGCGTTCATATCCATGCTAGGCTTTGCCTCCTTCCCGGCGCGCCACCAAAAACGCTGCCCACTCTTCCCCTTCGGTACGCGCACACAGTGTCAATCCATGTTGTCGTAAGGCCTCTACAACCTCGCTCTGTCGGTGCAGATGAATGCCCGATAATATCGCCACCCCGTCTTCATGTAAATGGCCCATCAGGTTGGGAATCAGGCGCAGTTGAACGTCCGTCACCAAATTGGCAATGACAATATCGCTTTTCATATGATGGTGACCGAACAGGTCGGAAATATAAACCGCCACATCCACCTCGTTGTCACGTACATTCCTCTTCGTGGCTGCCACCGCCTGCGCATCATTTTCCAGAGCAACCACCTCTCCGGCGCCCAATCTTGCTGCTGCAATGGACAAAATGCCCGAACCCGAGCCCACATCCACCACATGCGCTCCGGGAAACATCATTTCTTCCAGATAATCCACACACATGCGTGTGGTTTCGTGCATGCCGCTGCCGAAGCCTACGCCGGGCTCCATATAGATGACCAAATCAATCGGTTCTTCAGCTTCCAAATGCTTAGGCACCACCTGAAAACAACTGCCCATTCGCAAAATACCTAAAGAGCTTTCCCACTTAGCTTGCCAATCTTCATCTGCTTCCGTCTCAATAACAAAAGATCCATAAAATCCGCATTCTGCCAGCCTCGCTCCTAAGCGCTCTGCCCGACGGCGCTGCTGCACCGAAAAGTAGCAACTGACCGTGGCCGGACGGGCCAGTTCTTCCTCTGAAAAACGATGGGCATCCCACGCATGGTTGGCTATTTGCTCTCGAATAGCCTCCGGGTCATCCACAATAAAACCTTGGACGGCAAAACTTGCAAAAATAGCCTCTACCATCGGCAATGCATCGCCTGCCGCCAATTCATAGCGGGCTCTCAGCCACGGCATAAAATCACTTCCTTTACAAAATTAAAATTATAGCACAATCGCCTTGAACTGCAAGTCTCCGAAGATATTCAAGCAAATAAATCATCATTTATTACAAAGCATCCGGTCAATAGGTATCCGAAAAGCAAAACACGCCGACCTTGACTATTTTTTTATCATGTATATCTGTCTCTACAAAAAAACGCACCGACATCCCGCAAGAGGTTTCCCTCATTTGTGGCGCGTCGGTGCGTCGGGTTTATTCCATCAACGCTTGAGCAGCGGTGATAATGGCCACTTGATAAGCATCTTCTTCGCTGCAGCCACGCGATAAATCGTTGATGGGCGCAGCAAGGCCTTGCAATAGTGGACCGTAAGCCTCGTAACCGCCGAGGCGCTGGGTGATTTTATAACCGATATTGCCCGCGTCTAAGCTGGGGAAGATAAACACATTGGCTTGTCCCGCCACTTTAGAGCTGGGCGCTTTTTTCTGCCCAACCGATGCCACCAGTGCAGCATCAAATTGCAACTCACCGTCAATGGGCAAATCAGGCGCAATACTTTGGGCAATCTTGGTGGCTTCGGCCACCTTTTCACTTTCAGGAGATACCGCCGATCCCTTACTGGAAAATGAAAGAAGTGCCACACGAGGATCGATGTCAAAAACACGTGCAAATTTTGCACTTTCCACAGCAATTTCACCCATGGCCTGGGCATCCACTGTAATGTTCACGGCAATATCGGCATAGAGCATGCGCTCTTCGCCTTTGGTGAAAACCATGGCACCGCTCACGCGGGAGACGCCCGGTTTGGTCTTTACAATCTGCAACGCCGGGCGAATGGTGTCGGCAGTAGAATGGGCTGCACCGCTGACCATGCCGTCGGCGTT
>JAEZVS010000047.1 GCA_023443145.1 Bacillota bacterium
CACGTGGGCATCGCTGCCGCTACGTGGAAACCATGCATCGGACATACCCAGCAAAAAATGGTATTTGCGCCGATTATTGCGTGAGCGCATCAGATCCCCGCAAAGCACCTGATCTTGTGAAGGGGGCACAATCCCTATGCTTTCTTTTTGGATTCCATAGCGCAATAGCTCCACAAATTCTTGAAAGGTCATGGTCACATTGCCCATGCCGTTGACCAGTTCGTTTAAAAGAGAAATAAAGAGATCCAATACTTGCGCATTTTCCGCCACATCGCCTTCATATCCGTCGGCTTCCAATTCCGACTGAAGTTTTGAGAGTTGCTCCAACAGACGGTTTTGGGAAAGAAAATAATAGGTGCTGCGGGCAAATTGCGACACCGTCTGAGACCGCTGCACACTCATCCAATAATCACCCAACTCTTCTTTAAGGCCTTTGGCCCCTGAATAAGCCAGTTGAAGATCCGTCTGCAGTGCCTGCAGTTTCTCTTCATTAAGGGTGGTTCTGGAAAAGTCATCCAACTCAAAATAACGGAGATCCCACAACATTTGTCCTTTTAATTTTCGTCTGCGCGCCACACGTTCCAAAGCCAACGTCTCCGTTAAAGGCACTGCTGTAAGGACGCTGCGCAAATAAGAAAAGACACGTTCTTGAGGGAGATGATGTGCCACGGCCGTAAGGGCATCTAGAATTCCCCGCACAATAGTATTGTTGGCCATATTTTTTTTGCTGTCCATAAAGACCGGAATGTGATGATCAGCAAACACGCGGCGAATTAGTGGCGCATATTCATCTTCACTAACTACAGTAATGGAAAAATCTCGGTAGCGGTAGCCGTGCTTGGCCACCAAATATGCCACCATTTGCGCAATCGTTTGCACTTCTTCAGCTGAATTGTTGGCCTTGAGCAACATCAGTTCGTTATCAACAGATACTTTCTCCCGACTGTTCATCTCGAAGGCGCGGACAGACAGGTTTTGAAGACCGGACAATAAATCCGTCCCTTGTTTTTCCGTGTATTGACCATTCCAACGGGGATCTAAAGCTATTAACTTCTGATAAAAAGCATAAGCAGCACGACAGACATCATTGCAATGAAGGTCTTTAACAAAAGAAGCGTCCATCACCACACCGACCGTAACCGAAACATCCAGTTGTAAAAGAGATTTGATGACATCCAACTCCATTTGATTCATAGAGTAAAAGCCGTAAAAATAAAATTTTATATCTTTGAGCCAAGTGGCTTCCTTCAAATGTTTCTGCAACGCCACAAGTCGGGCGCCCACATCAAAATAAATCTCACCTGTTGCTTGATCAAAAGCATGATAAATATGCGCCACGTCGTGCAATTTCTGCTTGGCCGACTCTTGTGACGCATCCAACTCATTGGCGAGAGTTGCCAAATCATCGGGACGAAGACCTGACAAGCGACATTCTTGAAGACATTGATAAATGGCCTCGACCAACGCCGCCTGTTTATCGGCTTTCTGAAAAATACTGAGTGCCTCTCTCTCCGCTGAAATAACCTGACGCAATAGCAATTCAGATCCTATTTCGGAAAGAAAGGTGCGGCCTCCGGTGCCGGTGCGCGCCAATATATCCCGCGCCAGAGTTGAAAATGTCTTCACCTGCACATCCATCACCGTGTGCACCCCAAGACTTTCCAGCATTAAAACGTCTGCCTGAAAGCTGTATTGTTCGGGCACGATGATATAGGTGGTCATCTGCTCGTCCAAATGGGTGCGCACTCGTTTCCATATGGCCTCTTCTATCATTTGTGCATGGGGTGCCATGAGAATATCCATTGTTTTTCTCCTTAACAGCAGCTGATCATGTGTTGCTTCAGTCGCATTTCTATCCGCTATAGATTATCGAACCTGCAGAAATCCCTGCATGAAAATGGTCTTACTGAAAAGACGCATCAGCAATCGCCTATCATCAAATGTTTTCTAATGCCTACTTTATTTGTCACCGGTAAAGAATATGCCTTTCACCGAGCGGGAGCACATTTGTGATGTCACATAGGTCCATTTTACGCTATGGCAGCCATCTTGGAAAGTGCCGTCTTCTTCTCGCCTGTATGATTAAACGGTCAAATCTGATTTTAAAAAGATAGACACAACCGTCTGCTTGAATTTTCATAAAAAAAACCGACCCCACAGTCGGCTTTTACAACCAACGTTATGGAGTCGGTACAGGCAAGAACGATATTTCTTAGAGCGTACTTAAATAGCGATCAATAGCGGCGGCTGCTTCCTTACCGGCACCCATGGCTTTAATCACCGTAGCTGCCCCGGTAACGACGTCACCGCCGGCGTAACAATCCGCAATAGAGGTTTGACCTTCCTCAAAGGTCACAATGTTGCCTCGTGCATTGATTTCCAAATCAGGGGTGTTTTCTGTCAGAATAGGGTTCGGACCTTGTCCAATGGCAACCACGACGGTGTCAATTGACATGGTTTCCGTGGCCCCGTCAATGGCCACCGGTTTCCGACGACCGCTGGCATCGGGCTCACCCAACTCATACTTTTGCAATACCATTTCTTTTACTACGTAATTTTCATCGCCGTGATATGCAACGGGAGAGGACAAAAGCTTCAGCTGAACGCCTTCTTCAATGGCATGTTCCAGCTCTTCTGCACGAGCCGGCAATTCTTCTTTACTGCGTCGATAGACAATGAAGCTTTCTTTCGCCCCCAGGCGAAGCGCCGTACGTGCTGCGTCCATCGCCACATTGCCGCCACCGATAACAGCCACCCGTTCACCAATCTTAATGGGCGTAGCAAAATTCGGATAGTCGTAGGCC
>JAEZVS010000063.1 GCA_023443145.1 Bacillota bacterium
AAACACTACGGCAAAGCGCGCGCCGAAAAAAACGGTGCGCGCTTTTTTTTTGCCCATGGGGCATATGTCATTAAAATAAAAGAGATGTGTGTTTTTTTTTGCAATTGGTCAGCCAATAAAAGTAAAAAACGATGGGCACTTTCAATATTTAAAGAGATGCCGATATGTTTTGAACCATAGGTTCTTGTGGAATGTGCTAAAAACATGATACACTATATACAGAGCAATACAAATGTCTTTGACATGTGTTCAGACGATTGCAAGAGAAAGGAGACAGGCTATGATTGAATTTAAGAACGTGAGTAAAGTGTATCCGGGCGACGTGGTCGCCGTGAAAAATGTGAATTTAACGCTAGAGGACGGATCCTTCAACGTGTTCATCGGCACCAGCGGCAGCGGGAAGACCACTTGTCTGCGCATGATTAACCGCATGATCGATCCTTCCGACGGACAGATTAAAATCAATGGTAAAGCAACGGCCGAGATGAATGAGGTGGCGCTCCGGCGTTCCATCGGATATGTCATTCAGCAAATTGGCCTCATGCCCCATATGACCATTTATGAAAATATTGTCATGGTGCCCCGCCTCCTCAAATGGCCGGAAGATAAAATGCGCGAAACAGCCAAACGGCTGATGGCGCGGGTGAATTTGCCGGAAGAGTATTTGGAACTGTATCCGCAAGAACTTTCAGGCGGTCAGCAGCAGCGGGTGGGCGTGATTCGGGCGCTGGCGGCAGATCAGGAGATTATCCTCATGGATGAGCCCTTTGGCGCGTTGGATCCCATTACCCGTGATGCGCTGCAAAATTTGGTGAAAGATTTGCAGCGGGAGCTGGGCAAGACGGTGGTGTTTGTTACCCATGATATGGATGAAGCCTTGGCTATGGCCGACCAAATTGTGGTGATGGACCATGGTCAGGTGGTGCAGTGCGGTTCTCCTAATGATATTCTGGCGCAGCCGGCCAACGACTTTGTACGCGAATTGCTCGGTCAGGAACGCTTGCGTCAGGCTCGCTTTACAACGGCGCCTGTGCGCGAAATTATGATTCCTCATCCGATTTCCGTAACAAGAGACACCCCCCTTCAGCAGGCCGTGCGTCTCATGCGTCAAAAACGGGTGGACTCTATTTTTGTAACCGATGCCGCCGGACTTTTGGTGGGCTTTTTGGATATTTTTGAAGTAGAGCATGTGCGTCAGGCCACAGGCGTGGTGAGTGATTATATGAAAAACTGCTATTTTATTGCCGACCACTCACCCATTCGCGAAGCCATCTATGCCATCAACACCCTGGACTTTAAAAACTTACCGGTGGTGGACCGCGACGGTTTGCTGGTGGGCATCGTCACCCGCGCCATTGTGGTGGATTTGGTCTACGACAGCATTTGGGGCGATGACGACGATTGTTGTGTGGGCCGAGAGATTGTACATGTGGCCACCGATTCGGAGGAGGGATGAGCATGTGGGCCTTTTTCTTAGAAAATTACCAACTGCTCTTCCAAAAAACCATGGAGCATCTTTTTATTTCGATGATGGCGCTGGTGCTGGGCGCGTTGGTGGCCATTCCTTTAGGTATGCTCCTGATTCGTTTTCGGCGCATCAGCGGCGGCGTGATTGCGGTGGCCTCGGTGTTGCAGACGGTGCCATCTCTGGCCCTGCTGGCCATTATGATTCCCCTCTTCGGGGTGGGAAAACTGCCTGCGGTGGTGGCGCTCTTTATCTATTCCCTGCTGCCCATTCTGCGCAACACATATTTGGGATTGGACGGGGTCAGCGCCAACGTCATTGATGCGGCCAGAGGCATGGGCCTTACAAAAAGACAGGTGATGCGGCGCATTCGTCTGCCTCTGGCGGCGCCGGTGATTATGGCAGGGGTGCGGTTGAGCGGTATCTATGTGGTGGCTTGGGCGGCGCTGGCATCTTATATTGGCGCCGGCGGTTTGGGCGACTTTATCTTTACCGGGCTCAATGTGTATAATCCCTCTATGATTGTACTGGGCACCATCCCGGTGACATTGTTGGCCA
This sequence comes from Bacillota bacterium, assembly GCA_023443145.1. Taxonomy (GTDB): domain Bacteria; phylum Bacillota; class Peptococcia; order Peptococcales; family Peptococcaceae; genus Peptococcus. Next base: position 2,024 of record JAEZVS010000063.1, read on the forward strand.
TTCTTATGGACTTCGGCCTGGGTTATTTGGAAAAAGTGGTCACGCCCCGCATGAAAAGTCGGGAGGTGGCATCGTGAGCAGAAAATGGAGAAAAACGGTGTCAGGACTTTTGGTGGCAGCCTTCTGCTTTTTGAGCGGCTGCAGTTTGCCCGGCCTGGGCTCCAACGTGCACAGCGGCGTGGTGGTGGCCGGGGGAAGCACCTCAGAACGTCAAATTACGGCAGAAATTGTTTCGCAAATGATTCGCCACTATCTGCCGGATGTGTCTGTTTCCATCATCAACAATTTGGGCACCTCTACGCTTATTCATCAATCGTTGACCCATGGCGATGCCAATATGTCCGGTTGTATGTATACGGGTACTTCTCTCACCGGTGAGCTGGGACAGCCCGCCATTCGCGATTCAAAAAAAGCCTATCAGAAAGTGGTGGAAGGCTATGAAAAAGAATTTGACACCAAGTGGTATCCCTCTTTCGGCTTTGCCAATACGTATGCTTTTATGGTGACACGTGCCTTTGCCGAGAAAAACAATGTCAAAAAAGTGAGCGATTTGGCACGCTTTAAAGACAGCATTCGTGTGGGCGTCGATACCCACTGGCTGCAGCGTGAGGGCGATGGCTACAAAGCCTTTCAAGAAATTTACGGTTTCGGTTTTTCAGATGTGCACGCCATGGACATTGGCTTGGTGTACAGTGCCGTTCATGCCGGCGAGATGGATGCGGTGTTGGGCTATTCAACAGACGGGCGCATCAATTCATATGATTTGGTGGTGCTGGAAGATGACCGGCATTTGTTCCCCCCGTATGACGCCAGTCCGGTGGCCAAATACGCCATTTTAGAAAAATATCCGGAGTTGGACGATTGTCTGTTGCGCCTGCACAACGCCATTGACAGTGAAACCATGCAAAAGATGAACCGTATGTCTGATGAAGACCACATTGAACCGGCGGTCATCGCTAAACGTTTCTTAGAAGCGCATCATTATTTTGAAAACGTCAACCAAAAAGAGTTGGATGCCTTGAAAAAAAGCGACAAACGGCTTCAAAAGGTATCCGCTGAAAAAAATGCATCTCAGAGTGAAAAAGATAGCCGCGGAAAGGAGGCGGGCGCATGAGCCTGATTGAACAGATTTTTAATTACTATGTCACCAACGGTGCTTATGTGTGGGTTCAATTTGGCCGGCATTTTCTCATTGCTCTCTATGGCGTGATTTTTGCTGCCGTTCTTTCGGTTCCGTTGGGCTTTTTTCTGGCTCGCCGCCATCGCCTGGCCGACTGGGTGATTGGCGTGGCCAATGTTATTCAAACCATTCCTTCTTTGGCCATGCTTTCCATCCTCATGCTGGGGTTGGGTCTGGGGAGCACCACGGTGGTGGTAACGGTGTTTTTCTACTCGATTTTGCCCATCTTAAAGAACACCTATGCCGGGGTTAAAAATATTGATGCGGGTCTTATCGATACTGCTGAAGGCATGGGCATGAACCCTTGGCAGGTGATCACCCGAGTGGAACTGCCGCTGAGTCTTTCCGTGATTATGGGCGGCGTGCGCAATGCCTTGGTGCTCGCGATCGGCATTACGGCCATCGGCACTTTCATCGGCGCCGGCGGCCTGGG
>JAEZVS010000051.1 GCA_023443145.1 Bacillota bacterium
ATACGAGCCGCTTCATCAACATTTAATTTACAAACCTTAGCTTTACCTGCATAATCCTGGGCCAATTCTTCCACAACAGGTGCAACCATTTTACAAGGACCACACCAAGCCGCCCAAAAATCGACCAAAACAGGTTGATCACTTTTTAAAACGACATCTTCAAAATTGCTGTCATTAACATTTAAAACATGCTCATTTCCCATAAATTTTCCTCCTTGATCATTGCTAAACAACTCATACCCACAGTATTTTACATTTACACATTGAGCGGCGATAGAATATCATGAACAATTTCATTTGCCATAATGAGGCCTGCAGTTGCAGGCACATATGAAATTGTTGCCGGCACTTCTTGACCTGAGCAATGGGTTGGTGTTGCATTGTAGCAAACTTTTACATCAACATCAACATGCTCGCGACGCAGGCGTTGCCTGACAGCTCTTGCCAAAGGACAACCTTGCGTCTTCCATATGGAGGTAATAACAAATCCTCGGTTACTAAAACGATTTGCTGTACCCATGCTGGACAATATGGGAATGTTTTGACTATTGGCATATATATAAAGCGCCAATTTTGCGCCAACATCATCCACGCAATCTGCAATATAGTCGGGTGTTTCCACCCAATGGAAAGGCTTTTCGATTTTTACATCGACTGCATCGCAAATGCAATTCGGATTAATATCTAAAATGCGCTGTTTCATCACATCCACTTTTTTCTGTCCGACAGTTGAGTGAAGGGCGTGAATCTGGCGATTAATATTGGTGATATCTATGCGGTCAAAATCAATCAGTGTCAGATGACCCACGCCACAGCGGGCCAAAGATTCAGCCAATTGACCACCCACGCCGCCAATGCCTGCAATCAAGATATGAGATGCAGAAAGTTTGGCGACACAATCTTCACCAAGCAGGCGCTCCATACGTGACAAAAAGTTCATCTGAAACCTCCTTGCAATAATTTCCAGTATAGCTTTCTTTTCTTTACAATGCAAGTCTTTCACGCACGTTTACTAAAAAATTCTTATGAATAAAAATAGCTATTTTTTTAATAATTGATTAAGATTCTGTATTTTTTAGCCCAATAATTAAAAATTGACTTTAACCTATTATTTGTTATAATAAGCCTAGCAAAATAATGCGATATAAAGTACTATGATGTGATTGAAAGGAGTATTTGCATGACCATCACCAAAGATATGGCAATTGCAGACACCGTCAGACAATATCCTCAAACCGCTTCTATTTTTATGGAATTTGGGATGGGTTGTTTGGGGTGCGCTGCTGCCCGTTTCGAAAATATAGAACAAGGTGCTGTGGTACATGGCATCAATGTAGATGATTTAATGCAGGCTTTAAATAAAGCAGTTGAGTAAGCATTCAGCGCATTTTTAATGTATGTTCTGACCAGGCCGGCGGATGCCTCTATTAGGTGGCATACTGCCGGCCTTTTCGTTGAAAACTTTTATGTGCGTTTTTTTATTTATTCATGATCAATAAAGTCTCTATGGCGAATGCTTAAAGTGTGCTATAATGGCTCACATAAGGAGGTTTTGGAATGGACGATCAGAAAAAAAGCGATCAGAAAAAACCGCAGAAACACTCGGCCCAGCGCAAGGCTCAGAAATCTTTTAAGCAAAAGATTAAGTGGACTCATTTTCTTATTTTGGTGATCTTGCTGGTTTTTGTCGTCGGCATTACAACGGTTGGTACTGTTGTAGTTGCAGCTATGAGCGGAATGCCATCATTAAAAGACAACAGCATCTCCGATTACGATTTAACCAGCTATGTGTTGGACAAAGACGGTAATCAAGTGGATGAGTTGCGTGCAGTCGATAATCATCTGCCCGTTACTTATGAGGAAATTTCACCCAACATGGTTAAAGCGGTTATGTCTATTGAAGACAAGCGTTTTGAAAAACACCATGGCTTGGACTTTTTCCGAATTGCCGGTGCCTTTGTCAGCAATCTGAAAGCCGGACATATTGTTCAAGGCGGCAGCACCATCACCCAGCAATTAGCCGGTCTGGCTATGCTAGACCGAAATGACAAAACGTATAAAAGAAAAATTCAAGAAGCGGTTATCGCTATGCGCTTAGAGCAAAAATACAGCAAAAGAGAAATCTTGACCAGTTATTTGAATCGCGTTTATTTCGGTATAGGCAACAGTGGCCTCAATTGCTACGGTGTAGAAGCGGCTGCAAGTGACTTTTTTGGCAAACATGCCAAAGATCTTACGATGGACGAGGCTGCAATGTTGGCGGGTATGATCCAAAATCCCGGTGCCCACTCTCCTATTACACGCCCTGATAATGCCATTGCACGCCGGCATCAGGTTCTCACGGCTTTAGAATCCAACAAATACATTGATCAAAAGCAATTTCAAGAATATGACAGCGCTCCTTTAAATTTATCAACGATTATTGTAGCAAAAGAAAAAGAGGAGACCGGATATAACCAGAGTTATGTTGAACAGGCAGCTCAGGAAGCCATCAGAATATTGGGTTTAGAAAAAGATCCCAAAAAGCTCAGCACTGGCGGTTATCACATATATACGCGCCTTGATCAAGATTTGCAGAAATATATGTATAATTTCTTCAATAACGATGGCTATTTTCCAGGGGGTGCCTCTGCCGAGAAAGTGCAAGGCGCCATGATGGTCATGGATCCGAAAACAGGCGCTATTGTAGGTATGGTGGGCGGCCGTCATCAAGACAGCAGCAAAGCTCTTCTCTTTAATCGTGCCATTCGTGCAAAAAGACAGCCGGGTTCTTCGTTTAAACCCATATATGATTATGGTCCGGCTTTTGAAAAAGGTTATGGAACCGGTTCCAGCTTTTTAGATGCACCTTTTACAACCGACGGAGGTCATAAAATTCAAAATGCCGATTTGGCCTATCACGGGCCGGTGACCATTCGAGAAGCCATCGCGCAATCCTACAACACGGTTGCGGTACGGGTCTTAGAAAAAGTCGGATTTGATGATGCAATGAAGTTTGCACAAAAACTGGGCATCTCTACATTGATTGAAGATGGAGAATACACCGACAAGACACTTTCAGCGGGCATTGGCGGTCTCACCGAAGGTGTTAAAGTGATCGATATGACCGGTGCCTACGGTGCATTTGCCAATGGCGGACACTATAACAAGCCTACTTTTGTTGTGAAAATTACTGACCGGAAAGGAAAAGTCATTTGGGAACTGGAACCTGAAAATAAAGAAGTCATGTCCCCTCAAACTGCCTACATGATTACCAGTTGCTTGAAAAGTGTGGTATATCAAGGAATTGGCGGATCTGCCGCATTACACGATGGGCGCATTGTGGTGGGCAAAACCGGCACCACAGATAACAATAAAGACTTCTGGTTTGCAGGCTATACCCCCCAATTGGTTGGCGTTGTTTGGATTGGTTATGATTCACCTGCGCCAATGTATGGCACATCCAACAGTGCAGCTGCGGTTTTTGGCAATATTATGACCTATGCACATCGGGAATTACCTGCCGAAGACTTTAAACAACCGGATGGTCTGGTTAGTGTGGTGGTTGACTCTACAACAGGCAAATTGGCAACTAGGAATACGCCGTATGCTTTGAGACGAACGGAACTTTTTGCCAGCGGTACAGAACCCACCACCTATTCTGCAGGCAATTACAGCTACTATTACAAAGAACAGCAAAAACAGCAGGCACTGCAGCAGCAGCAACAGCAACAACAAGAACAACAGCAGCAGCAACAAGAACAGCAACAGCAACAGCAGCAACAACAGCAACAACAATACCAACAGCAACAGCAGCAATATCAGCAGCAACAACAATATCAACAACAGCAACAACAACGAACCACAGTTCAGCCTGCGGCATAAAGGAAAGCGGTCACACATATATTAGGTGTGGCCGCTTTTTAGATTGTAAAATGATATTGGAGCAACTCAAACTCAGACATACAAAAAGAGACGTTTTTTGTAAAAACGTCTCTTTTTGACGCATCGGTTTTGCGTCAGATCAGTAAATAATAAGCCGGGTTCTGTATCAGTGATCATCTATCTGAGATACAAATTACTAAGTACCTTAAGCGATCCACCAGGAACAAAGCGGGCCACTTTATGGTTCCTATATGATCTTGCTCCGGATGGGGTTTACCAAGCCGACCGGTCACCCGGCCGCTGGTGCGCTCTTACCGCACCGTTTCATCCTTACTCGTAAGCGGTTTGTTTTCTGTGGCACTTTCCTTAAGGTTACCCTCACTGGCCGTTAGCCAGCATCCTGCCCTATGGAGCCCGGACTTTCCTCAGCTTAAAGCCGCGATCACTTTCTACTGACCGCCTACTATTTTAGCCAAAAATAGAATAGGTGTAAAGTGTTAGACCTAAAGTTATGATGCCCCACTTAATAGTACATCGAGGGCATTTTTTGCAAAAGATGAAATAGGCTGCACCATATAATTCTCGCCGGTAAAAACAGTGGCTTCTCGGTGATCATTTAACAATTTTTCCAAATATGGCCGTGCTTGTTCGTGAGGATATTGTGAAAAAGCCCATGCACCGTAAGCGCGTATTTCTATATCATCCATATCCAGACGTTCATAAACTTCACCCATAAACTCTTCCATTACCGCACCATGAGTGGGTGCTAAAATGCCAATAGCCCAAAAAAGGCCGGCATAACAAATATCGTTCAGACCGGCATGATAAAATAACGGACCTACGAATTCGACATACTGATGATATTTGGCTGAACGCATGATACTTGAAATCACCTCGGGTGATGCCCAAGGCACGTTGGCGCTTTCTTCACACATTTGCCATATAAACCGCCGTATAATATTGCGGTAGACATCATCTTCTTGCGCGGCGTGATGGCCGGCCAGAGTACCAAGGTAAACAATTGCTCGCCAACGAATAATATCTGTGTTCAGTCTATACACATGCATTTGTAGGGCGCGCAGCACTCCTGCCGGATCATTGGCATACGCCTTTTCAACATCAGAGAAAGACGCTTTTTTTAAAGCGTTGATGACGGCACGTCTTGTGTTCATGTCTCTCCTCACCTCAATTATTGTGATATCTGTCACATACCCTATAACAGCTGTTTATGAACAAAAAAGCATCCTCATGCGGATGCTTTTTGCTTTAATTATTGGACCATCGAATGCCAAATGTCAACGATTTTATCGCCATAGCCGTTACCGGGTACCGCCCAGCGCCCGTTTAAGTCATTCCACACAGTAGCCACACCACGGTTGCCATGATTAAAGCGACCGTCGTAAAGAGGATATCCTGTCGGTAATGATTTTGAGGTGGCATAAGAATATAGATGCTGTATGTGTGCCTCGACACCTACTGCCGGCGTAGCATAAAACCAGCCGTGCTTGTCTATTTCCAAATGTGCAAACGCAGGATTAATATTTGAAAATACCTGCTTGTCCAAGTCTTCCTGCGTGGTGACGCGGCCGATGGCACCCAGTCCGCAGTAATTGTTTTGTTCAGGTAGCACTTCATTGCCAAATTGAAAATAACCCGTTTCCTGCACTGCTTGAGCCAAGGCCACATCGCCGCGAATGCCGTATTTCTGACCGATGGTCAAATACAAAAAACCGATATTATCCGGAAATGGAACGAAGGTCTTACCCTGCGATCGTGCACGTGCCTGCATTTCTGCTTCTTTTATTTTCAGCCATTGATTAACCTGAGATAAATTGGCAATCGCATCTCCAAAAATGGTCATATCGCCTCCTGTGTAGTCCTTTAAATCACCATCGGCCGGTTCATTAAAAACTTCAGAGGAGGCTGTCGATACATCTTCATTTGCCAAAGGAGCTGTTTGAACAGTTCCTGTAGACACTTCTTTTTGGTTATCCAGATGCTCCTGAACAACGGTTTGATTTGCTTTATCGGATAAAAGTTCACGTGTAATGCGCACCGTACCGTTATTCCAAACCACATCTGCGCCTAAGGTTTCAGAGACGGCTCTAAGGGGAATCATCGTATATCCGGGTGCTTTGATGAAAGGACGACCCATCTTTTCATTCAAATGAAGTTCATCCGAATTAATATAAATCCCAATATCTCCTGGATGAGTATAGGTGGCCGGCGCCCTTCCTTCACCAGTTTTTATAATCACAGCCTGGTGGACGCCATCCCAATCCACATGGTAACCCAATCCTTCAGAAATGGTCCGCAAAGGCACATATACACGTCCTGAAATTAATTCCGGTGAAGGCTCCGATTGATAGACGCGTTGATTGATCTCTAAAGAAATGGAAGCATCAGCAGGGTGCGAAAAAACAAGCATGCCCATCGCACAAACTGCTGTAGCCAAATAATATGCAGCTTTCTTCAAGAAAACGCCACCTTTCCGCATTATTGTTCATCTAATTGGTACCAAACCAATTCTATAAAGTCGTCCGATCCAAAGACTGCGTTATCACCTTTCATAAAATAATACTGACAGTCTTTTTGTTGCTGAATCATCCAACCTTCCGGTATAATACCTTCATATTTAAAGATCCAAATTTTTTTCTGATAGTCATGATAGGTGTTCATAAGTTGCCTGCTGACAAAGTGTTGCAAGAAAATACCTCCTCCAACTGGTATCCTCAAGAAAATTATGCTACTATGATACCATAGAATGTATTAAATTTTGAGGACATAAAGGAGACAAAATAATGACAAATCCAGTCGCGACTATTACGATGGATGATCAATCCACCATTGATGTTGAACTTTATCCGGAAGTGGCGCCCAATACGGTAGCCAACTTTTGTTCTTTGGTCAATAATGGCTTCTACAGTGGATTGACTTTTCATCGCATCATTCCCGGTTTTATGATTCAAGGCGGTTGCCCGAATGGTACCGGCACCGGTGGCCCGGGATATGTGATTCAGGGCGAATTCTCAAAAAATGGTTTTGAGAACCAATTAAAACACGAACCGGGTGTGATTTCCATGGCGCGCACCATGGATCCGAACAGCGCCGGCTCACAGTTTTTTATTATGCATGGTACTGCACCTCATCTTGACGGCGAATATGCCGCCTTTGGTAAAGTGATCAGCGGTATGGATGTTGTTAACAAAATTGCTGACAAGCCAAATGGTCGTCATGTGATTGAAAAAATCACCCTGACCTTAAATGATTATTCACCCGAAGAACCCAAAGTAAATCGTCGCTAAAATTTATATGAAAGGCGAAGAAAAAGTCCCTTGTCGTTACTGGCAAGGGACTTTCTTCAACACACAAGATTATAAAAGAAAGGTTAAAATCATATGATGTCAACTTTGACTGACTATACCCTAAAGTTAGGATTGGAGTTGTTTAAATCCTGATTGGTGGCAGCGTCTACAAGAAAAATTGAAACCACGCCCATCACCAGTACAAATACAGTACGGGCGACACGACGAAACACATTCTTTTTTACTTCCTGAAAATAAATATTACGAAGATCTTTGGTGTTCATTTTTTGAGCCATTGCATTCATCTCCTTACCTCTGTTAATTTCATTTTAGCAGAATTATCAATAAAACAAAAGATTATCTTCGTGCGCGCTCTCTAAGAGCCCGATCTATATCTCGTTGTGCGCTTTTTTCCGCCTCGGTGGCGCGCTTATCGTAGAGCTTCTTGCCCTTGGCTATTGCCAGCTCCACCTTTACTTTACCGTGACGAAAATATAGTTTTAGAGGAACAAGAGTGAATCCTTTTTCTTTTATTTTCTGTTCCAAGCGTAAAATTTCTCGTTTATGCAATAATAGCTTTCGACGTCGCAGCGGTTCCACATTAAAAATATTCCCATGATCATATGGGCTGATGTGTAGGT
>JAEZVS010000056.1 GCA_023443145.1 Bacillota bacterium
CTCTCTTAATATTCTCCCTATATCTTGCTTCAGTCTTCCATATATTATTTGCCTTCTATATTTTGGAGCAAACACGATATGATACTTACAATTCCACGTTGTATGTGATAAACTATTATTATCCACATGGATACCTCCTTGGCTTTATTTGTGCTGCTGGTAACATCACATATTATACCAATGGAGGTTTCTTTTTTTTTACTTATAGCTAAAGCTTTTATTTCCTACCACCAGCAGAGCTGGTGGTTTTTTCATGCTAAAGCGTACAATAAAAAAACGCATCCGCTTCTGCGGATGCGTTGCGAGGTTAAAAATCAGTTATACGGCAAGAAGAAAATCAGGGTGTTCAAAATAAAGAGCGGAATCAGGAACACGATCGCCCAGCCCATATAGCCGAAGAAGGAAGGCATTTTGATGTGGTTTTCTTCTGCAATGGCGCGCACCATAAAGTTGGGCGCATTCCCGATATAGGTGTTGGCACCCATGAACACGGCGCCGGCGGAAATGGCTTGCAGCACATGGGTGTGCACCAACCCCACAGTGGTCAGGACGCCGCCGTCGGTCACATGCAACGCGCCGGCGGTGGTGAGGAACACCACATAGGTGGGGGTGTTGTCCAAGAAGGAAGACAGTGTACCGGTGGCCCAGAAGAATTGGGCCGGGTGTTCAATACCCAGAGAAGCACCTTTGGCGCCCAAAATAGCCAGAGCCGGAATCATGGTGATAAAGATACCGATAAAAAGTTTGGCCACTTCTTCAATAGGACCCCAATTAAAGCTGTTAAATTCACGGGAAGCGCGGGACGTGGTCTTCAAAGAAAGGAAGGCCGCCACTAAAATAATGGCATCGCGCAAGATCGCCGTATAAGTCAGCACAATATCATGGCCATGATGATGGAACATGGTGATGCCGCCCAAATCCGGAATCACACCGGACATGACCACAGCAAAGAGAATCATACCGATGAAAATAAAGTTGTGGGCACCTTCCAAGCGCAGAGCGCCTTCGTCTGCCACACCGCTGGACTTGTCATTGCCTTCGGTAATTTCTTTTTTGTAAAAATGACGGTCAAGCAAAACATAAACCAACAACAAAGCGGCAATGTTCATCACATACGGAAGCAGCAAGTGGATGGTGGTCCAGAAAAAGGGCACGCCGCGCAAAAAGCCCATGAAGAGCGGCGGATCGCCAACCGGGGTGAGAGAACCGCCAATATTACACACCGTAAAGATAAAGAACACAATGGTGTGCACCTTATATTTGCGCCAGTTGTTGGCACGAATCAGCGGGCGAATCAAAAGCATGGCTGCACCGGTGGTACCAATCCAGCTGGCAATGATGGAACCGATCAGCAAGATGATGACATTCACCTTGGTGCTGCCGCGCAAATTGCCGCGCAACACAATCCCCCCGGCCACACAGAAAAGGCCGAAGAGCAAAATAATGAAGGGAATGTAGTCCAATAAAATGGAATGGTAAAGTTGATAGACGCTTTCACGCCACCCATACACAATGGTGAAGGGCACAATAAACACCAACGACCAAAAAGCAGCCACCTTACCTTGGTTTGCTTCCCACCAATGGGCATTGACCAACGGAAAAATAGCAATAGACAGAAGCATCCCTACAAAGGGAATGATGCTCCAGAGTGGCAGCCGTTCGCCCAGCGGAACCCCTTCAGAGGCCAGCGCTGCCGTCGGTGCCAAAACGACACACAGCGCCGCCAAAGTCAACAGCAGCCATGATTTTTTAAACTGCACAAGCGGACATCCTTTCTCAATAAAAAAGCGACATACAATAAGCAACATCAAAAACTGTATATAAAAAGCGGGCCCCCAACGGTGACCCGCCAGCGGCCCACAACAGGTCGAGCGTTATTTTCGGTTGTATTTCTTATTAAAGGCTTCTACACGGCCCTTGGCACCATGGGTGCGCTGTTTTCCCGTATAAAACGGATGGCAGGCCGAACACACTTCCACCTTAATATCATCTTTGGAAGTGGACCCGGTGACAAATTCATTACCACATGCGCAAATCACTTTCACATCATGATAATCCGGATGAATGTCTTTTCTCATTTTTTACACCTCGCTATCGTCTGTTGTTGATGAATGGGTATCATCAATACCTTTTTATTCTAGCAAAGCCTTTCGCCTAAGTCAAGACAATTGAGCATCCATACCCTTTAAAACAGCACTTGAGCCAGCATTGCCCACAGCACGCACACCACCAGCGCCGACAAAGAAAACCAAAACGGCACATAGCGCATAATGTCTTTTATTCGGATCGCTTCCTTGTTGCCGAACATGACAGCCGCCATGGGACAACCGCAAGGCAGCATGACGCCGAAGGTACTGGCAAAAGCAATGGGAACCATCAGCGCCACCGGCGAAATGCCTAAAGTAAGGGCTATGGGATAAAAAACCGGATAAATCAGTGTGGGTACCGTCACATTGCCCATCACATTGGTGAGCACCAAAGCCGCAAAAGCTGCCACCATCACAAAGATGATGGGCGGATATCCTGTCACCAGCGGTTCCAAAATGCCCACCAAGAAAGCATTGATGCCCGTTTCTTTCATGGGGAAGAGCTTCAAAGCAATGGGGAATATCGTAGCCATTAAAAACATCACTTCAAAAGATACGCCGTCGCGCACACAGGCAGCCGGATCCATCAAGGGGCGGCCTGCCACGCGCACGATGCACATCATCAAACAAATGGTGGCGGCAATGCCGACGGCCCCGATTTTAGAAATCATTTGATTTAAAATCCAGCCTTCCGGTGTAAAGCTGGGCAAAAGCATGAGAAGAATCAAAACCAGCATGTGCGCCAAAAGTAGTTTTTGGCGTGTATCCAGCGACAAATCTTTGGTCGCAAAATAGGCTTTATCCAATTTTTTCAACTTGCCGGCGTCAATTCTAAATAAGAATTTGCCCCCCAAACTGTAAAGTGTGGCCAAAGCCATTGAAGCGGTGAGCGCCCAGAAAAAATAATTAACCGTATTCAAATCCATCCCGCTGATTTTGGTCATCACCCCGAAGGCCACCGCACCCACGGTGCGAAAATGAAAGATGGCGTCACCGGCACAGCTGGCCATCACAATGCCAATATTGATGAAATTGGCAAAGGGCTCAAATTTTTCGGCGTGAATTTCCTCCAAAATATCCGAGAAAATGGCCCATCCCAAAAAGATGGTAGCCACCGCCGATGTGAGAGACGCCACCACCGACACGGAAAACAGAAACATAAAGCAAAACAGCCACGGCCGCCCGATGACCACCGAACGGGAGATAAACCATGTGGCAATAAAGCTGCTGATGCCTCCTTTTTCCAAGTTTTTGGCCACCATCATCATAAAGAATACCAGCATGGTGATGGGACTGCCCCAGCCCGAGGCTAAAAATTCGCCCATCGGGAGCACGCCGAAGAGAACAATGGCCAGCATTCCGGCAATACTCGGCCAAATAAGCCCAATGGTGGACCATCCAAAAAGCATGGCAAAGAAAACACCGACCACCTTCATACCGAAAGGCGTGAGGGGCGCCGGTGCAGGAAGTGCTTGAAAGCCCAGCAAAAGAATAAAGAAAATAAGAACCTTCAACCAATAGATACTCGATTTCTGACTTGCAGTGGACACTGTCATACCTCCTTTACACGAATGAATGAACGACACTTGTATATTGGAAGTGTACCATGCCCCCCAAACCCCGTCAATCGTTCATATGGGCAAAAAAAAACAGAACGGAAAATTTTCCGTTCTGTCTATAGGCCTGAGTGGACTTGAACCACCGACCTCACGCTTATCAGGCGTGCGCTCTAACCGGCTGAGCTACAGGCCTAGGTTGACCGCTGCGACGTTGCACAAGCGACTTAACGAGACTTATTATATCACAGGCACAAATTTTGTCAACCGTTTTTTTGCAATTTATAAAAAAATGTGGAACATTCCCCTTCTCGACCATATGCCGAATCAAAAAACAGCCGTAGTGCGCCATTTAACGGCAGACAATCTCCAAAACGGCCACTGGTTCTCCCATCAAAAAATAGCGCGGCTGTCTCCGGACAACCGCGCCGCTGCAATTAATCGTCTAAGGGCTTAAAGGCTTTTTTATTGGCGCCGCAGAGGGGACAACGCCAGGTTTCGGGAAGATCTTCAAAGGACGTCCCTTTGGGAATTTTTCCTTTTTTATCGCCCTTTTGTGGAATTTACATATAGCCGCAAGTGGCCATTTGGCATTGATAAATGCGCATATCTTTTTCTTCGCTCATGAGTTCTCTTCCTTTCCAAGTTTGGCTACATATAGTTTACCCGCACATACGCTTAAAAAAACATTCCGCTTAAACCGACAAACGACGGCAACAGAAGGCCCAGGCAAAGCAACCCCACCAGTACAACGATGGCTATTTTTTGGATGCCTTGATTTCGCCCGCCTTTTTTCATGATGAGGCGGCCTCCTCTCTTAAATAACGTTCACAATCACTCATGACAATGGATGCATCGCCCACCGCAGTGCCGATTTGGCGTACTTCTTTATGGCGCAGATCCCCTATCGCATACACGCCGGGCACATTGGTGGCCATGGATTCGTTGGTGATGACATAACCTTGCTCGTCATGTGCAATGTGTTCAGGAATGATCTCGGCGTTGGGGGTATAACCCACAAATACAAAACATCCGTCGAAAGCCCAGGTTCTTTTTTCGCCTGTTTTTAGATTCTCCGTTTCAACGGTCGTCAATTTGTCTTCGCCATCCAGACGAGTAACCACCGTATCCCATACAAAATTGATTTTTCCGCTTTGAAAAGCCAATTCTTGACTGCGTTTATTGGCGCGCAGCTGATCTCGACGATGAAAGAGGGTGACGCTTTTGCACATTTTGGTGAGATAAAGGGATTCATCCACGGCCACATCGCCGCCGCCCACCACACACACGTCTTTATCCTTAAAGAAAAATCCATCGCAGGTGCCGCAATAGCTCACACCTTTACCGCGGAATTTACCTTCATTCGGCACGCCCAGCACACGGGGATGGGCCCCCATAGCCAGAATAATCACCCGCGCTTCGTAGCTTTTTTCTCCTTGCGGCGTGCTGGTGGTAACGGTTTTTATTGCACCGTCAACAGCTACGGCGCTCACCCGCTCAAAGATGAGTTCGGCGCCAAACGAAGTGGCCTGCTCGTAAAACTTCATCATCAGCTCGGAGCCGCCGATGCCGCCGGGAAAGCCGGGAAAGTTCTCTACATATTCTGTGGTCGCCACCTGGCCGCCGGGCACACCGGTTTCAAAAATGGCGGCGGTATAGCCTGCGCGGCGGGCATAAATCCCGGCTGTCAAGCCCGCCGGTCCGGCCCCAATGATGATGACGTCGTACATAACGCACTCCTTTTTGTATCCGTTTTACTATCTTCGTCCGTCCTGTTGCTTTATCCGTTTTTCTTAACGGCGTCTACAAAGGCGCGCACCACATTTTTAACAGGTGCTTGTTTATTCTGAGCCGGTTCTTTGGGCTCTTCCTGGCTGCCGGTTTGATCGGCGTTCTGTATATGGTCGCCGGAAGAAACAGCGGCGGCCTCTTCTTTTTTCTCTGCATTCTTGTCGTTTGTAGAATCTGATGTTTTCGTCGCGGTTTGGCTGTTTTCAGGCAGCACATCGGTGCCCACCAAAGGTCCGTTGCCTGCCGTTGAAACAGGCGGCGTCACAGCTTCTTTGGCCGGTGCTTCCACCGGCGTGGTGGCCGTTTGGCCATTGGGGGCCGTCACGGTGATGGCCTGATCGGTGACTTTCACCGTGCGGTTGCCGTAAGCTTTCATATAAGCTTCGTAGTCTTCCGACGGACTGGTGACACCGGCATTGCCGTCTTTCAAGAAGTTCATCGGATTTTTGGGGATGTTGTTGATTAAGGTTTCAAAATGCAGGTGCGGACCTGTGCTGTTTCCGGTAGAACCGACCAAACCCAGCACATCGCCCATCTTAATATTATCTCCCACCTTGCAATTTATAGCCGAAAGATGGGCATAGCGTGTGGAAAAGCCGTTGCCGTGATCAATAAACACCACGTTGCCGTAGCTTCCCATCTCCCCTGCATAGGTGACGATGCCGCTCTTAGCCGCACGGACCGACGTGCCTGTGGGCGCAGCTATATCGATGCCTCGGTGGAATTCGCTCAAGCCGTTGCCCCACACGCGCACACCGAAGGGCGACGTCAGCACGCCTTTAAGCGGCCAAATCACGCCCGGTCCTTCTGCCGTACCTCGACGCACAATGGCATTTTCCGGCGCCTGATTGTAGGTTTCACTAATAACCGTTCGGCTTTGTTCAAAGCCGGCCACCCGTTCCACGTCGCTGGTGGTGGTTTTAACCCCTGCTTTACCGGGGGTTTCCACCTGATATTCGCCCACCGTCATAGACGGATCATCCACATAAGACACTTGAAACGGGGTGTAATGTTGGCGCACTTCCCGCACCAACTGCACATCACGCACCACCGGTTCTTTGCGTTCCACTTTGATTTTCGCACCCGGATTCACATCTCCCGCTTCCAGCTGCGGATTCAGCTTGGCAACGGTTTCCGGTGTCATGCCCCAAAGATCCGCAATTTTTTCGGTGTCTTCACCTTTTGCCAGCACGTGGGTATGGGGCACCATCCGGCCGTTTTTAATATAAGCCAGCGCTTCTTCCTTGGTAAATATATCCACATCGGGCACTTCCACCGAATCGACCTTGGCGCCGTCATAAAGACCGGTTTTCTTTAATTCATAAGACGTATCGCCCAGCTGTGGCTGCTCCGGTGCATACAGTTCCAGCTTGCTCATTTCCGCATCGGCATTTTCCAACGCCACCTGAGGCAGCGCCTCATCGTTTTTAGCGGGCGCAAAGTCGCGCACTTCAGCCTGTGACTGAATGTCTGCCAATACCGCTTTGGCCGTCTCTTCATCCACCACAGCGATGGCGGTTCCGTCCTCTAAGACGATGGCAGGAGAATCCACCACCCAATGAACTTCTTTAGAAAGCCGATCGGCCAATTCACGCATGTTTAGGGTATTGTCTTTGTCCTTAGAAAAATACTCTTTTTCAACATTCACGTGCACCACCGGACGCACGGCCTGTTTACCGGTTTTACGCGCATAATCTTCTTTGGCCAGGTCTATGGCCGCATCCACCATGCGAACATTTTTCACAGCGCCCATGGCGTGTCCCGCCACATCCACCTGGTAGACACCGCCTTTGGCCTGCGCCACACCCATGCCGCCAATAGAAGAAACGGTGATGGTGGCGATGAGCACCAGTGCCTGTTCTTCCCGTTTTAAAACCAAAAAGCGCCGCGCGCCTTCTTTAATGATGTTTTTTGCTCGATCTGTATTCATGCCAATAAATTCTCACCTTTCTATTTTACCGCTACGCCGATGACAGGATTTGAACCTGTGGCCAATGGTTTAGGAAACCACTGCTCTATCCCCTGAGCTACACCGGCATTCCCTCACATTATAGACATAAAAATGTACTTTTGCAATGGATTCCCCCATTTGTCACAAAAGATGAAAAATGTTGTCATCTTTTGCCCATCTTTATAGCGTGAAGGCCATTCTACGAAGACCATTTTTCGATCGTCGACCCGTATTTTTATGAATTGTCCCTACTATAAAAACACGCACCCGATCAAAAATCGGATGCGTGCCCATAACGACCTTAAAGGCGCATTTTAAAATCTTCATAAGAAAAGGTGCGCACCGGGGTCCAAGTCTTGTCGGTCGGACGGCCACGGTAAATATCCGGAAGCTTCATACCGTTAAAAGTGTTGGTCTTCACCATGGTGTACAACGCCATATCGCCAAAGACCAGGCGATCACCCACTTGCGGAAGAACATCGAAACTGTAGTCACCCACCACGTCTCCGGCTAAACAGGTGGGGCCGGCCACGCGTGCTTGAACCGCACGTACGCCGGGATCGGAAGCGCCTTCCAGCGGTGGCCGATAGGGCACTTCCAGCACATCGGGCATGTGGCAGGCCGCAGACGCATCAATGATGAGCACAGGCACATCGGCCTGCACCACATCAACGACGGCAGCCACCAACACGCCGGCGTTTAAGACCACCGCCTCGCCGGGTTCCAAGTAGACGTCTACGTCATAACGGGCGCGCAGATCCCTCAGCGCACGGATGAGCCCGTTCACATCGTAATCGGCGCGGGTGATGTGGTGACCGCCGCCCAAATTCAGCCAGCGCATTTGAGGCAGAAAATCGCCAAATTGCGCTTCAAAAGCGGCAAGCGTGGTCTCCAGAGCATCAAAGCCCTGTTCACAGAGGGTATGAAAGTGCAAACCTTCAATGCCCGACAAGTCTTCTTCGTTGAAATCCTTTCGGCGAATGCCCAGTCGAGATCCGGGGGCGCAGGGATCGTACATGCCGCCGCCTTGAGTGGAACATTCGGGATTCACACGCAAACCTGCACTTTTTCCCGCCTTGACCACCGCCTCCTTAAACCGATGCCATTGCGCAAAAGAATTGAAAGAGAGGTGATCGGCCAACGCCAAAATTTCAGGAAAATCGGCCTCCGTATAGGCCGGCGAAAAAATATGGGTTTCGCCGCCCATTTCTTCCTTACCCAGGCGCGCCTCATAAAGACCGCTGGCAGTGGTACCGGTCAGCACTGCACCGATTTGCGGATAGCATTGATAGATGGAAAAGGCTTTTTGTGCCAATAAAATTTTAGCGCCGCTTTCTCGTTGCACCCGCTCCAGTATCGATAGATTTCGATCGATTTGATCTTCGTCTATGGCAAAAAACGGTGTGGCTGCTTTGGGCCAGGGCATCAGTCCACCAGCTCCGGCGAAAAGCTTTCTTGCCAAGGCAAGCCCCATTTATTGAGCGCTTCCATGAAGGGATCCGGATCAAACTCTTCCACAGTGAAAACCCCCGGTCCTTTCCAGCGCCCATCCATCAGAAGCATGGCGCCGATCATGGCCGGCACGCCGGTGGTATAACTCACCGCTTGGCTGCCCACTTCTTTATAGCATTCCTGGTGATCGCAAACATTATACAGGTAATAGGTTTTTTCGCGGCCGTCTTTCATGCCTTTGAAAATACAGCCAATGTTGGTTTTACCCACCGTGCGGGGACCCAAACTGGCCGGATCGGGGAGAACTGCTTTTAAAAATTGCAACGGAATGATTTCCTGACCTTGGAATTCAATCGGCTCAATAGAGGTCATGCCCACATTTTCGAGACATTTGAGATGGGTGAGATAGCTTTGACCGAAGGTCATAAAGAAACGAATGCGGCGAATGCCCGGAATGTGCAACGCCAAGCTTTCAATTTCTTCATGATGCAGCAAATACATATCTTTGCGGCCCACTTCCGGAAAATCGTATTCACGATGGATTTCCATAGGCTCGGTTTCCACCCATGCACCATTTTCCCAATAGGAACCTTTGGCACTCACTTCCCGAATGTTGATTTCCGGATTGAAATTGGTGGCAAAAGGATAACCATGATCACCGCCATTACAATCTAAAATATCAATTTCATGAATTTCGTCAAATTCGTGCTTTAAAGCATAAGCCGCAAACACACTGGTGACACCGGGGTCAAATCCGCTGCCCAAAAGACCGGTAATACCAGCTTCTTTAAAACGGTCGTTGTAGGCCCACTGCCACTTGTATTCAAATTTGGCGGTATCGGGCGGCTCATAGTTGGCGGTGTCCAAATAATTGGTTTTGGTTTGGAGACAGGCATCCATAATGGTGAGATCCTGATAAGGCAGCGCCAAATTCACCACCACATCCGGTTGAAACTGTTCAATCAGCGCCACAATGTCGTCAACTTTGTCAGCATCCAGCTGAGCGGTTTGAAATTTGGTTTTAGTATCTTTGCAGCGCGCCACAATATCGTCACACTTGCTCTGCGTACGGCTGGCCACCAACACTTCTTCAAAAACCGAATCGTTTTGCGCCATTTTCTGGACAGCCACTGATGCGACGCCGCCGGCGCCAATTACCATTGCTTTTCCCAAAGAAAACCCTCCTTTATCATATGCGGGTAGTTTATTTATAAACCCAATATAAAAGAATCCCCGGCGTTTTGCAAGATGCTATGGTCGCCTTCTCTATTTTTTACCGTCTGGCGAAAAATGTGCAAAAAACCATTTCTCTTTTAGGACCCCGGCCGCAAACTTTCCTCTCATTTTCACCGCCGGTGAAGCGCTCAAACCCTCGCCTGTCTACTTTTCTTTATGCCTTCTTCCCGGCTGCCAACTTCTTTTTCCCCATTATGATAAGACAAAAATGTCCCGTATTTCTAATTGTTTCTTTTTCCTGTCATTTTGTTCCAAACATTACCCGACTGTTTGATTTTTGATAGATTTTACCAGGAAAGTGAAAGCCGTCTTTCACTTTTGTATTTGTGATAAAAATCACCAGCAGATATTGCCTCAAACCCCCGTCTCGACAAAAGCGAGAGCATTCATAGTATAAGCTTCTTTGTGTTTCAGAGAAAGTCTGAAATACCTATTTCAGCCATGCTTTTTAAGATGATTTATTTATACAATCGTTTTCACAAAAAATATTTTATACTTTAATACATTTGTGCTCGCCCGTGGTTTTGGTTATTTTAGATACACAGGCCTTTACTTTGGCTCCAACGTATATAGAAAGGAGACATGTGAATGGAGAATATCATCCAAGTAAAAGACGTCACTAAAATTTTTGGTCCCCACCCGGAACGGGGGCAAGCGCTCTTAGACGATGGCCTTAATAAAGACGAAATTCTCGCCAAAACAGGTCTAACTGTCGGCGTGCAGCGTGCCAATTTTACCATAAATAAAGGTGAAATATTTGTCATTATGGGTTTAAGCGGCAGCGGCAAATCCACTTTACTGCGCATGCTGAATCGGCTCATTGAACCAACAAGCGGACAAATCTTCATCTATGACACAGATATTTGTCGAATGAACAGCACCGATTTGCGCTCTCTGCGCCAAAATCGTGTGAGCATGGTGTTCCAAAATTTTGGACTTTTTCCTCACAAAACCGTCCTGGACAATGTGGGCTACGGACTGCGCATCAAAAAAAATCTATCTCCAGACCAAATTGCATCCAAATCACGAAAAGCCATTGAAACCGTTGGGCTGAAAGGTTATGAGTCCAGTTATCCTGACGAGCTGTCCGGCGGCATGCAGCAACGGGTGGGATTGGCGCGAGCCCTCGCCAACGATTCGGACATTCTGCTGATGGACGAAGCCTTCAGTGCTTTAGATCCCCTGATTCGCAAAGATATGCAAGATGAACTCTTAGCCATTCAGGACGATATTAAAAAGACCATTGTATTCATCACCCACGACTTGAATGAAGCGTTGAAAATAGGAGACCGCATCGCCATCATGCGCGACGGTGCCATTATCCAAGTAGGCACACCGGAAGACATTCTCACTCATCCGGCCGATGACTATGTGGAACGTTTCATTGAAGACGCGTCGGTTTCGAAGGTGATCACCTGCGCACAGATCATGAAAGACGCCTATAGCGTTCCCGAAGATCGCGGTCCGCGTGTGGCGCTGCAGCTCATGCGCAAATACGGTGTATCGGATCTTTTTGTCACCAACAAGCGCCGCAGCGCGTTGGGGATTATTAATGCCCGCGTCGCCCTTTCCGCATTGGATAACGGCGCCACTGACAAAACCGTAGCCGATCTGATGGACGACACCGTGCCGATTGTGCGTGAAGACGCCACCATAGAAGAAGCCATTGACATAGCGGCCGCCACATCCTCACCTATTGCCGTTGTAGACAGTGCCAATCGCCTAATGGGCGCGGTGGTAAAAGGAACCCTTCTTTCCGCCCTATCCGGTCAGTATCATGCAGCGCCGGACAATGGATCTTTAGAAGGAGGTGGGGATCATGTCTAACATGGCCGTACAAAAAATACCCTTGGGCAAATGGATTGAAAAAGCCGTCTATTGGCTGAGTGACCATCTGGAATGGTTTTTCACCGGTATCAACGACGGTTTGGAATCGCTGATTGAGCTTGTCACCAAGGTGTTGCTGTTTGTGCCTTTCTGGCTCATGATCGTCTTGCTGGCCGTGGCCACCTGGCGCTTTGTCAGCACCCGCATGGCGGTGGGCTTTTCGCTGGCCGCGCTGCTTATTTGGAATTTGGGTTTTTGGGAAGAAGCTATGATCACCTTCTCTTTGGTGGTGACCGCCTCTTTTATCGCGCTGATTTTCGGCATACCCTTAGGCATTTTATGCGCCCAAAACGACCGTGCCGAAACCATCATAAAGCCCATATTGGACTTTATGCAGACCATGCCGGCCTTTGTGTACCTCATTCCGGCGGTGTTTTTCTTCGGCACAGGATCGGTGCCCGGTGTGCTGGCCTCAGTCATCTTTGCCATGCCGCCCACCATCCGCATGACCAACCTGGGTATTCGCCAAGTACCCAAAGAAATGGTTGAGGCCGCCGATGCCTTCGGGGCCACCCGCAAACAAAAACTTTTCAGCGTGGAATTGCCCCTGGCCAAGCCTAGCATCATGGCCGGGGTGAATCAAAGTATTATGCTTTCCCTGTCCATGGTGGTCATCGGGGCCATGATCGGCGCCAAAGGCTTAGGCTCGGTGATTTATCGTGCCGTTACGCAAATCCGCATTGGCGACGGCTTTGAAGCCGGCATCACCGTGGTGATTCTTGCCATCATTTTAGACAGGCTCACCCAGAATATGGGCAAAGGCGTGCGTCCCAAAAAAAAGATCACGCAAGCCCCGGCAAAAGACCTTAGTAATGAAGCAGAAAACAACGACGCATCGAAATAGGAGTGATTGATATGAAAAAAATGACCAAAAAGAAGCATCTGTCTCTGATTTTTGCCGCCCTTTTAGCTGTAGGTGTATTGGCCGGTTGCGGCGGCTCCTCTGACGACACATCGGCCGCCGATCAACCCATTGGCGAACAGCTGGATCATGCTATTCAAGGTATCGATCCCGGTGCCGGCATCATGTCTATGACCCGCGATGCCATCAAAGAATATGGCCTCTCCGACTGGACGCTGAACGAAGCTTCCGATGCAGCCATGATGGCCGAACTTGATAAAAAATACAAAAAGAAAGAACCCATCATCATCACCGGTTGGACACCTCACTGGATGTTCGAAGCCTATGATCTAAAGTATTTAGAAGATCCCAAACTCATCTACGGAGAAGAAGAGGAAGTGGACACCATCGTGCGTCAAGGTTTGGAAGAAGACGAACCCACTGCCTATGCCTTCTTAGATAAATTTTCCTGGGAACCTTCCGATATGCAACAGGTGATGAACGATACCCGCGACACCTCTTCGGAAGCAGCCGCTAAAAAATGGGTGAACGAAAACAGTGATAAAGTGGACGAGTGGGTAGACGGTCTGGACAAAGTGGATGGCAAAACTCTGAAAATTGCCTTCGTGGCTTGGGATTCTGAAGTGGCCACCAGCAATGTGGTTCGCACCGTTTTACAAGAACGTCTGGGCTACAAAGTTGATCTGGTCCAGCTGGACAACGGCACCATGTGGGCTTCTGTGGCCAAAGGCGACAGCGACGCCATGGTCAGCGCCTGGCTGCCCTCCACACACGAAGAGCAATACAAGCGCTTTAAAGACGAGTTGGTAAATCTGGGCCCCAACCTTAAAGGGACCAAACTTGGTCTGGTGGTGCCCACCTACATGGAAGACATCAATTCCATTGAAGATCTGAAAGATAAATAACCCCCCATCAAGGATTAAAGGGCAGTGTACTGTAATCAAGTACGCTGCCTCCGTTTTTTCCGACGGCAGAGCCGCTATTCACAGGCATCCGTAATAAGAGTGCCCATCAAGCCTTTGACCATTCCCAGACGCCACCGGACAAAATTTTTTGCCCAAGCCGCATGAATATACGGCCTTTTACTACCTTACTGCAAAAAAAGCATGTCCCCCATCAAATACCATACAAATTTCTAAAAATAACACTTGCATTTTTCTGTAAAACCGTGTATCATAACATTCGTATCACGGGGATATGGCGCAGTTGGGAGCGCGTCTGAATGGCATTCAGAAGGTCAGGGGTTCGAATCCCCTTATCTCCATATAATTGTGTATAAAGACCTGCCAATGATGGCAGGTCTTTTTTTATTGAAAGTGCCTTTGCAAAAGAATCGACTGCATTTTTACAAAAATCTTGGCCATCTTCATCACCAAAGGTAAGATATGCTGTCTGCTGCTTGACAAAGGAACACCATACGTGGATAGCGGATATGTTTCCCCCCTTCACCACCCAAATATGCCCTAACCACTTTTCTCTTCAATGAACCGCTGTATGTGGCCCTAAAAATACCGCTCTCCAATCGTTCATATTTAGAGCTAACGATGGAGGTCGGTACCCTTTCTGTGTCATGCACAGTCATATGAAACGAAAGTCTGGGGGCTCAATGACGGTTGTCGCCTTATTAAAGCAAGGGCATTGAACGGAAACTCTCTTACGTTTTCAAACAAAAGTTTGATTTTTAAATAGATATGATGTATAATAAGAACATACCACTTAATATCTAACTAAGAAAGAGGCGATACCATGACGCAAGCCACCGATTTGACACCTAGACAGGTTGGCATTCTCAATTTTATTATTTCAGAAGTAGAAGCTAAAGGCTATCCCCCTTCTGTGCGTGAAATTGGCGCCGCAGTGGGTTTAAAAAGCTCTTCAACGGTGCACAATCATCTGAATCAAATTGAGCACAAAGGCTACATTCGTCGCGACCCCACCAAACCTCGCGCCATCATGATTTTGCGCCGGTCAGATTGCAGTGAGTATGCCTCCGAAACACCCCCCTCTGAAGATACGGTTTTTCTGCCTATTTATGGGAAAGTCGCCGCCGGTTCACCGATTTTTGCTGATGAAAACTTAGAAGGCCACATCAGTTTTCCGGAACGCTTTGTGTCCGCAGAAGGTTCGTTTGTTCTGCGCATTTCAGGGGATTCTATGACAGGTATTGGCATCATGAACAACGATTTCATTATCGTTTCACCCCAGCAAACTGCAGAAAACGGCGACGTAGTGGTGGCCTTGATTGGCGACGAAGCCACCTGCAAAACATTCTATCGAGAAAAAACACAGGTGCGCCTACAGCCTGAAAATCCCGATTTGACACCTATTTATACAGAAAATCCCATGATCATCGGTAAGGTGACTGGTGTTTATCGAGATATGAACGGCCAATTCAAATAAGCATCCATTGCACCGGTGCTGCACACCACTGGAATCGTTCTTTCTTTATTGAGCACTCGCCTACAATCTCTCAGCTAGATTTATAACCATCACCCCCTTTGTTGGCTTAACAAGCGACAGCGGGGGTGATGGTTTATTTTGTTTGCTTTGCACTTTGGTCTGCACATCTTTTTTTCCGAATGTCCTGCCTTGAACGCCTCTTAGTGCCATATATGCCAAACCGTTTGAAAGCGATGTGTGTCCGTCATTATCATGTCGATCCCATCAAAAAAAGGAAGCACATCCGAAGATGGCTTCCTTAAAAGAATCTTTCTTAAGTTTTAGAAAGGCTGCGCCTGAAAAAAATCGTACGCCATGAGCCATTACATGCAGGCGCATCCCCCGACGAATAGTCGGCCCTTTCTCACAGACCGCCCAAAGTTTACGCTTCGTCGGCAGCCTGTTTGAGATAGGTGCTGTCAATGTTAAAGTTGTTTTTCACCATGCGGCCGTAGTTGGAAGCCGCCAGCTTGTTGATATCCATAAAGAAACGGGATACTTCTTCCATGCTCTTGGCCACATCGCCATCTTCCATCAGCGCCAATTGCTCTTCTGCTGTAAAGAATTTATGGGTGTCGCGCTCTTTTTTGATGATGTCATCCGACACATCGAGAGAGGCATAGTCTTTAAAGAACAATTTTAAGTCTTTGCTGTTTTCGTCTTCAGCAGCGGCATAATCCTCTGTTTTCTTTGAAACAGCCTTCAAGAAAGCCACCACTTCTTTAGAATGTTCTTTCGCCCAATCGCGATCCACCAAATAAAGCATGTAGTTGGTGGCGCCCACATCGGCACCGCTGGCCACCACTTTGGCGCCATCTTTTTCGGCGTCGTATAAATAAGGTGACCACAGCACCACCAAATCCGCCTTGCCATCTTTCAGAGCTTTCAAGCATTCGGTCTGACTGGCGTTTTGCAAGTTGACGTCGCTTTCACTCAGACCGAGGGTTTTCAAATAGTTTTGCACCACAAAGTGCGCACTGGAAGCCATTGTTGTATAGATGGCTTTCCCGCGCACCGATTCTGCGCTGCCATAAACACCCTCTTTGACCTCATTCTTAAAGATGGGGCTGTCCTCTTTAGCTAAAACCGCATTGGCGGCGCTTTCATCGGAAGCCACCCCGATGATGGATATATTCCGATTGAGCACACCCAACATAGTCGGAACCGCACCGGCATCACCAATATGCCATTTCTTTGTGGCCAAATCTTCCACCAAGGCAATACCTGCTTCATAGGTCTTCATGGTGTAATCGGCTCCTGCCTCTTTGGCGCTTCCGTCTTTCATCGCAGACCAAGCCGGCCAAGCATCAATTTGATTCAGCGTAGCCACTGTGATTGGCGCCTGCGATTCTTTATCGGCGCCGGCGTTCTTTTGTTGAGCGTCTCCACCATTGCAACCTGCCACAAAAAGGGCCGTAATGAGTGCAAGGGCAATAAGTGCTGTTTTCTTCATGTCCATCCCTTCCTTTCTCTGACTGAATGGCGTACACGGCACGGCAGATCTATTAAGCTGCCGGCTTCACCTGTTTGGCATCTTTTAAATATTTATCCATGATGTTAAAATGTTTTTCTTTCAGTTCTTTCAGCTCTTCCGGCTTAATTTTACCCTCATTGGCAAAAGTTTCTGCATTGCTCAACAGCCATTTTTCCAAGGTGCCGTCTTGCATCAATTTCATTTGTTCATCAATGGTAAAGAGATGGTGACGTGCAATTTCCTGTTGGGCATCTGCTTCCGTCATATCCACACCGGCAAAGTCTTCAAAGAACTTTTTCACATCTGCTGCCAAAGACTGGCCTTTGGATTGATACGCTTCAATTTCCGGGTTGATCATAGCCAGGAAGTGGGCAATTTTATCCGGGTTTGCTTCTGCCCATTTTTTCGGTGCAATATAAACCATTGGTGCATGGCCGCCCAAATCACTGGCTGTGGCCACCACTTTGTTGCCTGCATCCAAAGCGCGATACATATTGGGTGCCCAAAGAACGATGAAATCGCCGTCGCCGGCTTCAAACGACTGAATGGCCGTTTGTTGTTCCACTGTTTGAATGGTCACGTCTTTTTCGGTAAGGCCCATGGTTTTAAGCCAACGATCGACGGTGTCGTGACTGGAGGAAACCGACGTAATGAGAATGGTCTTTCCTTTCACATCTTCCGCTGCCCCATACACATTTTGCAAATCTTGATGGGGATGGTTAAAGACAGGGCTATCGGAACGGGCCAAGATGGCATTGGCGGCACTTTCATCAGAAGCCACCCCCACAATTTCCGCATCATAACGGAGAGAGGCCATTACTGCTGGCAAGGCCCCCACGCTGCCGATGGAAAAAGCACCGGCCGGAATGCCTTCCACCGCTTCCATGCCCGATTCAAATTTCAACATATTTTTTTTGCTGATGTCATCAAAACCGAATTTTTTATTGTCACCGGATTGAAAAGCCTGATAAATGGGCCATACATCAATCTGAGGCAATACAGCCATGGTAAACTCTTTGGGCTTTACATCATCTTTATTATCTTTGGCCGTAACCTGAGAAGAGCTTTCAGAAGTGTTCTTGGCCGGTTCGGATTTTTGACCTCCACAAGCTGTGAGGCCGAGCGTTAAACTCAGCAACAAAATTGCAGCGATGATTTTTTTCATAAACAACTCTCCTTGTCTTGGAATGCCTGACACCCCTTATTTTCCGCTCATGACATATGGGTCATGCATACTAAAATGATACCACATTTAGGGCCAAATCGCCATAATTATAAGATAAATCGCACTATAAAGAAAACCTGCCGCCTACGCGGCAGGTAAAATCAATTGTCATAGCGATTAACAAACCACTCTCCGAACAAAAACACTGCCCGTCTTATGACAAAAAAGCCGACGCCAAATAGAAAGATGGTCAACAAAATCAAATATTGTTGAGGCTCCAGCCCCAAAATGGCCGCAAACACACCATCACTTCCTCTCAATATGGGATCGACCGATTTTAAAGCACCAGCGACATGCTGTCGGAGATTTTTTTGCGCATGCGCAAGAATTCTTCAGAAAGCAGATCGCGCGGGCGAGGCAAATTCACCTCAAACACGTTGGCCAAATGACTGGGCAGCTTGCCGTCCAAAATGATGATGCGGTCGGCCAAATAAATGGCTTCATCTATATTTGACGTGACGAATAAAATCGTACGCTTCTCAGCCTGCCATACGCGCTCAATTTCCTGTTCCATTAAAATACGCGTTTGGGCATCCAACTGACCAAAGGGTTCGTCTAAGAGGAGAAGTTCAGGCTCATTGACGTAAGCACGGGCAATCCCCACACGCTGTTTCATACCGCCCGACAATTGGTGCGGATAGCTTTTTTCAAATCCGGTGAGACCCACCAAATCAATATATTTTTGTGCTTTTTCTTTGCGATCTTCTTTGGACACCTTGCGCAGTTTGGGGCCCATCGACACATTGCCCATAACCGTTTGCCACGGGAAGAGCATATAACGCTGGAATACATAACCCACCTGAGTGCCGGGGCCTTTCACCTCTTCGCCCCCCACCACCACTTTACCGGTGGTGGGACGTTCAAATCCGGCGATGAGACGGAAAAGAGTGGTTTTACCGGACTGCCCGGGACCCAGGATGACCACAAATTCGTTTTCATACACCTCAAAATCCATTGGAGACAGCACTTTTTTCTGGCCGTATTCTTTGGAAATATCGGTGCAGGTAATGATTTTCTTTACTCCTTGAGATCCCGTTTCCATGGGCACAACCCCTTTTCAATATAAGTGAGAGCAACAGCGGTTAAAAAGCTTACAATACAGATGGTAAAAATACCGGCAATGGTCATGGCCGTATCGTTTTGTTTCATCCCTATAAAAGTGAGGTAGCCAATCCCTTCACGGGCACCAACCAACTCGGCTGCCACCACGCAGGTCCAACCGGAGGACAGAGCCACTTGGAGGCCGGCAAAGATGGCCGGCAGCGAAGCGGGGAACGTCACCTGAAAATGTTGCTGCCAATAATTGGCGCCCAAATTTCTAATGCAGTCATAAAGTTCCGGGTCCACCAAGCGAATGCCGTTATAAGAGTTTAACACGCAAGGCACCACGCAGCCGATAAAGATCAAGAAGATCTTGGAAGATTCACCCAAACCGAACCACAAAATGGAAAGGGAAATCCAGGCAATGGGGGGCATGGGTTTAAAGAATTCGAACAGCGGACGCACCACCGCATGGATGAGCTTATTAAAGCCCATAAGCACCCCGGTGGGAATGCCGATAGCGGCAGCAATCGCAAATGCGATCATAACGCGTCGGAAAGAAATCCACACGTGCATCGGAAGCGTATAGCCTGCATAAGGAACATGCAGCAACTCAATCCAACGCAGCAATACTTCGTGAGGACGCGGCATGTGCTCAACCGTACCTGTGATGACCAGCACATCCCACAGTAATAGAAAGAAAATAATAGAAATGGCATTTAATACACGTTTGTTTCTAA
Organism: Bacillota bacterium; assembly: GCA_023443145.1. Lineage (GTDB taxonomy): Bacteria > Bacillota > Peptococcia > Peptococcales > Peptococcaceae > Peptococcus. The sequence continues at coordinate 19,742 of JAEZVS010000056.1, forward strand.
AAAAGGCAACCAAAGGATTTTTCTTTTTGGCGGCCGCAGTTTGTTGTACACTCATAGCTGGCCTCCTTAGCGATCTTCACCGCGACGCATGCCCTTCACCAAGGCACGTTCAACAACGGCAATGATAACGGTTACAACCACACCGGTCAATGCCACCATAACCATCCCTAAGATGATCATATCCGGCATGAGCAGGCGGCGTCCCATCTGAATAAGGAAACCAAGACCGGCATCGGCACCCACCAATTCGGCAGCCACCAAGCACGTCCAAGCAGAAGCCAACGCCACTTGCAGGCCCCCGAAGACCATAGGCAATGCCGACGGCACGCAAATGTCTTTAAAAATTTCCCAGTTTGTGGCCCCATAGGTGCGGGCCATACGAATAAAGGTGGGGTTGGTTTGAGCCACACCCGAATAGGCATTGATCACGCAAGGTACCAAAGCCCCAATAAATATAATAAAGACCTTACTGGTTAAACCAATCCCAAACCAAATAATAACCAAGGGAATCCATGCAGGGGAAGGCACCGGGCGCACCAATTCAAAAATAGGACGGACCAAACCTTCAAAGGTATGGAACCAGCCCATGGCCAAGCCTAAAGGTATGCCAATGGCCAACGCCAGTATGTAACCGGTGAGCGCTTCTTTTAAACTCACCATGACGTGCGTCATCAAAAGCGCACCATCAGGATCGGCATGGTTCAGTTTATAAAAGAAGAGTTTGATGACCTGGCTCGGTGAAGCCAAATACAGCTTCGGCACCAAACCTTTGGCGACAATCATTTCCCAAATACCGAAAAAAAGGAGAAGTACAACCACAGACACGGCCAGATAACCGTATTTCTCCATTTTTTCTCTCGTTAGATTTCTGTTACTCATCACGTCACACTCCTGTATCCAAAGTTGAAAAACCACGGGCGGGTTGCCCCGCCCGCACCTAATATCTGTTAGGCTTCAGGTTTTACTTTTTTGGCTTCTTTCAAATATTCATCGGTGATATTGAAGTGCTTTTCTTGAAGTTGTTTCAGTTCGTCTTCCGTAAATTTGCCCTGACGGACAAAGAATTCACCGATATCGGCCATCCCTTTTTCCATTTCACCGCTTTCTATCAGCTTCAGCTGCTGATCCACGGTATAGAGTTCATGACGTTCAATATCGAGTTTGGTTTCTTCTTCAGAGAATTTCATACCACCGAAATCCTGGAAGTATTTTTGAATATCCGGAACGAGCTTGTCGCCTTCTTTTTGATAGACTTCAACCTTGCTGGACGTCATTGCCAGGAAACGGGCAATCACATCTTTATTTTCTTCCGCCCATTTTTTGTCGGCAAAATAGACCATAAGAACATCAACATTTACGTCTTTACCGGTGGCTACGTCTTTATATCCTTTGGCATAAGCTTGATAAAGTTCCGGGCTCCATAAAACCAGGAAATCACCTTCGCCGGATTCAAACGCTTTAATGGCCTGCGGTTGTTCGGCGTTTTTAATGGTCACATCTTTTTCAGTAAGGCCCATTGATCCCAGCCAAACATTCATCACATAGTGCGCAGACGACACCGTTGACACCAAAATGGTTTTGCCTTTTACAGATTCCGCCACACCGTAGGCATTGGGGAACTTGGGGTTTTTGTGGTTGAACACGTCGCTATTGGGACGAGCCACAATGGCGTTAACCGGCGCTTCATTAGACGCAATCCCTACCATTACAGCATCGTTGCGAAGGGCAGCCATCAGGGTCGGCACGGAACCGGCATCACCGATTTGCCAGCTGTTGGAAACCATGGCTTCCACCATGGGCATACCGGAATCAAAAAGCTGCAGATTTTTCTGAGTGGTTAAACCTTTAAATCCGTATTTTTCTGCGGTGCCGTCTTGAATGGCGGAATAAGCCGGCCAAGTGTCAATCTGATTTAAGAAGCCGAATACAACATCTTTGTTACTGCCTCCATCTTTTTCACCTTCACCGCCATTGCCGCTGCCGCCGCAACCGGAAAAGATTGAAAGTGAAAAGACTGCCGTAAGTGCCAGAGCAATTAGTTTTTTGCGTTTCATGCGCATTCATCCTTATCTCTGTTAGGCTTCAGGCTTAATGTTTTTGGCTTCTTTCAAATATTCGTCGGTGAGATTGAAATGTTTTTCTTGGAGCTGTTTCAATTCGTCTTCAGTAAATTTGCCTTGACGGACAAAGAATTCGCCGATATCGGTCATCCATTTTTCCATATCGCCGCCTTCCATCAGTTTCAGCTGTTGGTCCACGGTGTAAAGTTCATGGCGTTCAATATCGAGCTTGGTTTCATCTTCAGAGAATTTCATAGCACCGAAATCCTGGAAGAATTTTTGAAGATCCGGAACAAGTTTGTCGCCTTCTTTTTGATAGGTTTCCACTTTGCTGGAGGTCATAGCCAAAAAGCGAGCAATGGTGTCTTTATTCTTTTCAGCCCATTTTTTATCGGCAAAGTAAATCATCAAGGTGTTGGCATCTACATCTTTACCGGTGGCCACGTCTTTGTAACCTTTGGCATACGCTTGATAAAGTTCGGGGCTCCAAAGGGCCAGGAAGTCACCTTCGCCGGATTCAAAGGCTTTGATGGCCTGAGGCTGTTCGGCGTTTTTGATGGTTACGTCTTTATCGGTCAGGCCCATGGATTTCAGCCAGCTGTCCACTACAAAGTGAGCAGAAGAAACCGTTGCCACTAAAATGGTCTTACCTTTTACAGATTCCGCATCGCCATAAGCATTGGGGAACTTGGGGTTTTTGTGTTTAAAGACTTCATTATCCGGACGAGCCACAACAGCGTTGGCCGGAGATTCGTTGGATGCAATACCCACCAGCACGGCATCGTTACGGAGAGCCGCCATCAGGGCCGGCACGGAACCGGCATCACCGATTTGCCAGCTGTTGGAAACCATAGCTTCCACCATGGGCATACCGGAGTCAAAGAGTTGCAGGTTTTTCTGGGTGCTTAAACCTTTGAGACCATATTTTTCTGCGGTGCCGTCTTCAATAGCGGAATAAGCGGGCCAGGTATCAATCTGATTTAAAAAGCCGAATACAAGATCTTGGCTGCCGCCGCCTTCTGTATCACCGCCGCCACCGCCATTGCCGCCGCAACCGGCGAAGATAGAGAGCGAGAATACTGCAGTAAGGGCCAGAGCAATTAGTTTTTTGCGTTTCATTTGTGTTCCTCCTTTGATGTGAAAATAAAATAAACGTAAGTGACATTACCACCAACGAATGGCTTCAGTAACGTGCTCGCGCAAATCTACAAATTTTTTGTCCAGATAATCGCGCGGGCGAGGCAAATCAATTAAAATTTCTTCTTTAATGGTGGTGGGTTTATTGGTAAGCACCAACACGCGTTCAGCAATGTACACCGCTTCTTCCACATTGTGGGTAATAAAGATAACCGTGTTTTTAAATTCCTGCCAAATACGCACCAACTCATCTTCCAAATAAAAGCGCAGCTTCACGTCCAACTGGCCGTAAGGCTCATCCATCAGGAGAAGATCGGGATTCACCGCAAAGGCGCGGGCAATGGCCACACGCTGTTCCATTGACGAGGAAATTTGATTGGGGTACAGGTCTTGGCACTGGGTAAGACCCACCAGATCCATGACCTTTTTCAACTGTTCCTCTTTTTTCTCTTTAGGGAACTTTTTCACTTCCATCCCATAAGCAATGTTGTCTTTCACTGTGCGCCATGGCAGACAGCTTGGTTCCTGAAACACAAAGCTGATGTTGTGTTTTTTGGGGTCGGCGGGTTCACCGTCAATAAAGATATTTCCTTCAGTCGGCTCATAAAGTGTGGAGAGCAAATTCAGGAAAGTGGTTTTCCCGCAGCCTGTTGGGCCCACGATGACTAAAAATTCCCCCTTCTTTACCGTAAAATTGATGTCGTTCAAAACCTTCAAATCCCCAAAGCATTTGGTGAGGTTTTTAACGACCACCTTATCTGGTCGTTGATCGGGCATAGACGTCTTCTCCTTTCGCGGCGCCAAATGTGACGCAATGGGCATTGAATGATCACCTCCAGTTGCTTTTGCCGAAATGTTTTTATAATTTCGACTACGGCAGTTGTATTCGGTAAGCAAAGAAAGCCTTGCATGTCTTTTCGGAGTTTACTTGCAAGAAACTTCGAAAAGACGACGCGCGTCCATCTGTGTCACCAAAAGACAATCATTAATTAATCTTATTGATTCCATGATAACGTCGAACCGACGCCATGTCAATAAAATATGACACAGATGTCAAATTCCTGCTAAAATCCATTGTTTTCTATTTTATTGCATACAAAAATCGGGGAAGGCATTTTCTACGTTGCGTTTATCTGAATGATGACACTAACTTTTAAAGCTCGTGATTAACAGAAAAAATCCCTTTAAATTCTGGAATGCATAAATATACCCATTAAAAAACTAACATTATCCACGGATGATAAATCGATAGGTATCTATACAATCCAATCTATATGCCTAAAAATTCCAACAACTTTGGTTTATTTTTCCCGCTAAATATTTATGTTTTTGCATCTATTATTTCATCTGTATTGCAATAAAATTATGTAAAATAGCGTCTGTTGCAATCATGAACGTAAAGTTGGATGGCAGTAGGAACTGGTTGTTTTCCCTTCGTCATCTGTATTTTGTATATTGTCCGGCTTTCTATTTTATAGAAAGGCCTCAGCATATGCATCTATCAAAGACAAAAAGCCGTGCAACAGAAAATCTGTTGCACGGTAATCCGACAAAATATTATACCCAGCCGCGAAGTTTCATCACATCGGCCACGGTTTTCACGGAGTACATGTATGCAGCTTCGCGAACCGTGACGTTGTGTTGTTCTCTAATGGACCAAATGTTGTTGAACGCTTTGACCATTGCTTCTTCTTGACGGCTTTCGGCTTCTTTTTCGGTCCAATAGTAACCATAACGGTTTTGAACCCATTCAAAATAGCTTACCGTCACACCGCCGGCGTTGGTGAGCACGTCCGGTGTAACAACCACACCTTTTTTCTCAAGCAGTTCGTCAGCAGCCGGAGTGACAGGACCGTTGGCTGCTTCGCAGATGAGTTTGGCTTTCACTTTTTCAGCCACTTCAACTGTCACGGAGTTTTCGAGGGCAGCAGGCACCAACACATCCACATCCAAAGCCCAGAATTCATCCATGGAGATGGCTTTAGAGCCGGGATAATTCAGGAGGTTTTTATTTTCATCCACATATTTAACAAGGTCTTCAAATTGGAAACCGTCTTCATTGTAGATGACATAAGCGCCATTTTTAGGTTCCCACTCGGAAATGGCAACCACTTTTGTTCCTTGACGGCGGAGGTTCTTCACAGTGAAGCGACCCACGTTACCGAAACCTTGAACAGCCACTCTGGCGGTGTTCATGTCAATGCCCAATTTGGCAGCAGCTTCACGCATGGTCACGAAAATACCGAAACCGGTGGCTTCGTTACGGCCTTCCGAACCGCCCCATGCCACATCTTTACCGGTGAACACACCCAAATCTTGGGTACCACCGCTGACTTTAATATATTCATCGAGCATCCAGCTCATGCATTTGCCGTTGGTGCCTACGTCGGGAGCGGGCACATCCAGTTTTTCACCGAGATATTTGTGCAGGCCACGCACATAGCCGCGGCAGATCTGTTCCAGTTCCTTGTCGGAAAGGGTGAGAGGATCGCAGATAACGCCACCTTTACCGCCGCCATAGGGGATACCCACGATGCCGCATTTAAAAGTCATCCAGATGGACAGTGCGCGCACTTCGTCATAGTTCACTCCCGGATGGAAACGGATACCGCCTTTAGCCGGACCGATAGCCATATTGTGTTGGCTGCGCCAGCCTTTAAACATTTTGAGAGAGCCGTCATCCATACGAACAGGGATGTTCACTTCAATAACACGTTGCGGTTCGCTGAGGAATTGGTAATAGTCATCACCAAGACCAAGTTGTTCACAAGCGCGTTTGACCTTCGCTTGCGCACTTTCAAAAGGATTAAGATTTTCAGTAGCCATATTTAACCTCCTTAAAATAGAAAAAACAATATTGCTGCCTGACTACCCTCATTGTAGCATATTTCCTATTTTTTTAAAGCCATTTCGAACTGAATTTTGACATTTTTTTGGAATCTCTAAAAATGCCGAATTTATGGGTTTTATAGGCTTTTTTCACAAAAATACCGGCTTTTTACAAAAAGTCTTCAGCAAAGAAAATATTTATGGAATGCGAAAAATATAGCCATTTGATGGCTTTTTTTACACTGACAAAAAAGCGGCAGCGGCATTTAAAATTTTGTTGAAATAAATTCCTATTTTTTTAACTTCACCCTTTCCCGAAAAAAGCAAAGGGATGTCCATATAAATTGTGCTCATTTTCTTTAAAGATCACCTGTGAAACCTTCTTTTTTCATGTTGTTTCATATATATAAAAATTTTTCCATGCATTTTTTACATATTGAGTTGGAAAAACAGTCCGTTTGTGATACTATTCTATTATGTATTTTGTTGGTTTTGACTGCGCAACCGATTGGTTTCATCCATGATGAAACGGGGGTTGCGCATTTAGATTAAAATAAATTGAAAAGAGTGGGTGATGATATGTCTATTGGAACAAAATTAAAAGCTTTAATCGAATACCGCGAAACCAATGTCAACAAACTGGCCAAACAAACCATGGTGAGTCCGCAAACCATATATGGCATCATCAAGCGTGACAACACCAAAGTAGACATTGCCATCTTGCAAGCCCTGGCAGACGAACTGAATGTGACGCTGGATTATTTTGCCAACGGCAACACCGATGCCGCTTCCATTGAAGAAGAAGAAATGATCGCCCAATACAAAAAGCTGGATCACTATGGACGCCGTGCCATTCACGCCCTGATGGATATTGAAATTGCCCGCATTAGCGACGGCGCCCAAACAGAAGAAATCGGTTAAGGCCGCATCCGGGCCTTGGCTATTTGATATCGTCAGATTTACCGCCTTGAGTTTTAGACTCAGGGCGGCTTTTTTAGCGTCAACCGCACGTGCAAAAAGCCCTCAGAGACCTTTAGATCGGTTTCTGAGGGCTTTTGTATTGTTATAAAGCGGGGCTATTAGCCTTTGATGACTACTTTTTCAGTAAGACCGTCTTTGTTATAAACAGCTTCCACCTTTAAGTTCAGGGCTTCCGCCACGAAGCGCACAGGCACCATGGTGCGGTCACCTTCAATATATGGAGCGACGTCAAGTGTTTTTTCCACGCCGTTAACGGTATATTTGGTTTCTCCAGGATGCATGACGATGGTGACATCACCTTTTTTGACCGTAATGGTGGCCGGGGTGGTCTCTTCTTCTTTTTTAGGTTGTTCTTTTACTTCTTCTTTTTTAGGTTCTTCTTTTACTTCGTCTTTTTTGGCTTCATCTTTCACTTCATCTTTTTTGGCTTCGTCTTTCACTTCATCTTTTTTTGCTTCTTCTTTCACTTCATCTTTTTTAGCTTCTTCTTTCACTTCAGTTTTAGCTTCGGTGAATTCCACTGTGCAACCCATAGATTCAGCCACGGCGCGCAAAGGTAAGAAGGTGCGATCTTCTTTAACCACAGGCACAGCGTCAAGGGCTTTTTCTTCCCCATCCAGAGTGTATTTGTCGCTGCCGATGGTAAGCACCACTTCTTTGATAACTTCTTTCACTACTTCTTCTTCAGTTTTTTCAGGGAATATTTTGATGCTTTCTTCCTGGCTTTCAGTGCCCATCGGTTTCGTGCCCATCGGATCAGGGAAAAAGGCCGATTCAGCCTGAGCCATAGAGGGAACGAGCAAGGCGCCTGCCAGCAGGCAAGCCATCAATTTTTTGTTTTTCATCATGATTCATCCTTTCCATGTTAACCAAACAATTTTTACGCCATTATATCAACTGTGAACATAAAAGTAAAGTAAAAGCGTATTTTACAATCAAACGGCTTTAAAGACAACACCGGCAGTGGTGCCATCGGCATTATAGTAAGGCTCGGCAACAAATCCCAGATTACCGCTCAAATAACGGATGGGAATCATGGTGCGCCCGTTGGCAATGTATGGCGCCACGTCCATAGCGCTGGTTTCGGCAATTAAGGTGCCGGGCTTGGTTACGGCCAGGTTTTTGCTGCCAACCGTCAAGACCATCGAACCCAATCCGGCCGGTTTGGTATAAATGCAGTTGATAAGGCGCGTGTCGTTGTTGTAATCCACTTTCACGCCAAAAGCTTCCGCCACAGCACGAAGGGGCACGAAAGTACGG